>JANQIV010000025.1 GCA_028282005.1 Melioribacteraceae bacterium
ATACTAATGAATTAAGATGAATGATATTTCGTTATACTACCAAATTTCTGTTATTTATACTATCATTAATGCGCTAGTTGCTTCAATAATTCTTTTTTATCACAAGAAAAGTTTCATTAGCCAATTTTATTTTCTCTGCGTATCCTTTCTAATTGTATTCGGGATTATATCCTATTCTCTTGAATTTAGTTATTTAACTGATGTAAAATATATTTTGGAAAGAACGATAGTATTTTTGTACTCTTTGTTCCCTTTTTTCTTCCTCCATTTTATAATTGTTTATGTTGGCTATAACAAGAAAATCAAGTCCGCATTTGTTTATTTCACTCTTTATTTTGCCGGACTTTTCAGCTATACACTTGTTTTATTAAATCTGATTCCGAGCCCCTTAAGCGGAAACACTTTGACATCTAATGGATATATGTTTTACATCATTTGGATGTCAATCTTTTTCACAATTGGAATTTCACAATTATATGCTTTGGTAAGTGGTAACTACGGAAAAACAATCAAATCTAAAATTATATTTACGAGCTTTGTTTTTTTACTTTTACTACTTCCGGGGCCGTTCTCTGAAACAGTAATTTTAGCATTCTTCGGAGAAAGTGAATCTGTCTATTATTTGGCTTCTTTGCTGGCACTTTCAATTTCAATTTATTTTGTGTTTAGGCACAAAACCAGCCTTACAATAACAGACACTCTTAAATTAACCATGTCTGTTATGAAAGATATAATTGTGAATACGGATCATAATTTCAATGTACAAATAGTTAAGGGCGATTTAGAATCTATCCTTGGTTTTACTGAAAAAGAATTGATCGGAAAAAACTTAAAAGAAATGATTTCTTCAGTTGATAAGCTGGAAGAATATCGAGAATCGATTGTAGAAAATAAAATTAGCAACGCTGTTTTTGATGTTGAGTTGATTAAAAAAGATAATAAAGTTTTCCCGATGAGTTTTTCTCTCACACCAATTATTGATAACGATGTTATTAATGGTTATGTCTGTATCGGCAGAGATATTACGGATAGAAGGAAAGCAGAAGATGCCTTAAAAATAAGTGAAGAAAGATTCAAAGGGCTATTCGAAAATTCTCAGATTGGAATTTATCAATCAACATTACAAGGGAAATTCATTCTTTGTAATAAGGCTTTTTTAAATATTCTAGGGTATAATTCGATTGATGAATTAAAAGAGATTGATATTTATGAAGATGTTTATGTAGATAAAAACGATCGTATTAAATTTATTGCGATGTTAGAAGAAGAAAAAATAGTGAAAGGATTTGAATCGTCCATTATACATAAGTCAGGCAAATTGTCATTTGTGAAAGAATATGGAAGATTGATTACAAACGAAAATAGCGAAAAAATGATTGAAGGTACAATTGAAGACATTACTGAAAAGAAAATCGCTGAACAGGAAATATTATTTGCTAAAGAAAAAGCTGAGCAGTCTGATAGATTAAAAACACAGTTTCTTGCACAAATGTCACATGAAATCCGGACCCCAATAAATGCGATAAATAGTTTTTCGGGAATACTAAAAATGGAATTAGAAGACAACATTCCTGAAGATTTAGAAAATAATTTCTCGATTATAGATAATGCAACAAAACGAATTATTCGTACAGTAGATTTAATTTTGGATATGTCCAAATTACAATCAGGAATGGTGGAGACAAATTTTAAAAGATTTGATATTGTTGATAGAGTACTGCAGCATATTTATTATGCTTATGAAGAGACTGCCCGAAACAAAAAAGTTGGTTTTAAAATTAACAATTATTCTTCAAATTCTACTGTTTTTGCTGATGAATATACCATTGCACAGGTTTTTAACAATTTGGTTGACAATGCATTTAAATACACTAAAAGCGGTAGCATTGAAATTAATCTAAATGAAAATGAAAGAGAATTAATAGTATCGGTAGTTGATACAGGTATAGGTATCTCTCATGAATATATTTCAAGCATGTTTGACCCATTTTCTCAAGAAGACCAAACTCTCACGCGTGCTTATGAAGGGAATGGTTTGGGTTTAGCTTTGGCAAAACAATATTGTGAATTAAACAAAGCAAAGTTGACTGTAAACAGTGAGAAAAATAAAGGATCAGAATTTATTGTAACCTTCCAAAGATTGGGTTAATTAATTCCCATTATAAATTTATCTTTTTCAACTTCAACCCCCCAGGATAATGATATTTTTTCTTTTGGCCTTAAAACTATTAAGTCAGTCTCACTATTAAAAGAATTTGGTGGAGAAGAAGTTGGTTCAATAGCTATTGATTTGCGATGCGGAGGTATGTATAAATGAATATAATTGTATTTCCTGAATCCAGTTTCGTTCCAGACTTTAATCATTAAATTTTTTGATGGATCAAAGAGTGATGTCCTAAAAAGTACATTTGCGCTTTTTACTGAGAAACTACTGTCAATAAAACGGTCAGATATTTTTTCCATTTTAATAAATTCACTGAATGGTAAAAATTCACCATTAGGGATCATATTGTTTTTATCGATATCAACTACTTGTTTGGAAGGCATGCGCAGATAAAGTTCATCTACGGGTGTACCGGTTGTAAAATAAGGATGCCAGCCATCTCCAATAGGGATAGGAGTATCAGATAAGTTTTGAATTATTGTTTCACAAGAAACAGACATATCTTTAAATAAGTATCTAACATTTATTGAATAATTAAAAGGATACCCAGACTGCTCTCCGCAGTATGTATTAAACAATTCGATTATTGCTTCGTTTTCAGTTAATTTTGTATCAAGAATTTCAAAATCCTTATCATGAAGCAATCCGTGAATGCTATGATTTTCTGATGGGAAATTTATATCAAGTTGATAGAAAACGTTATTAAATGTGAACTGCCCATTTTTTATTCTATTTGAATAAGGGGAAAGTTTACTACTCTTAAAAGTAGTCAAATGGCAGTCTTTTATTTCTTGAGAAGATTTATAACCGTCAATAACAGATAATAATTTATTGTTTATATTTAACTGAAAATCATTAATCCCAGCACCGAATCCAGACATAATTTCAACAAACTCATTTGTATTTTCATTCACTAGTTTGATAGTTTTATAATCACCGATATTTGATTTTTTAAGAATATACATTTTTACCTATTTACAGAAATTTAATGAGCAAGGTAAGAAAAAATATAATAAAATCTAAACATCTTAAATGAACTCTGAATTTAGTGAATCTGAAATGAACTATTACCAGAAGAGAAATTATTAAATCCTTAATAATGTCTTAATAGTGGAGTATATTTTTGCAAGCGATTTAAAAGATATTATTTGTTAAATTACAGAATTTCAAAAAAAGGTGTTTAATGTCCAAAATTAAAGTAACTCTCGGAATTGATATTGGCGGAACAAATACAGTTTTTGGACTTGTTGACGAAGACGGTAAATGTATAAAATATACAAAAATTCCTACCTTAGGTAATAACAGCGCTGAAAGTTTATTTAGTAGATTATTTGAAGATCTTCATAAGAATTTCTCAAAAGAATTAGAAAGTTTTGAATTAGTCGGTATTGGTATCGGTGCCCCAAATGGAAACTATTACAAAGGCACTGCGGATAATCCTCCAAATCTTAATTGGGGATTTGTAAATCTCAGAGAGCTAGTTAGTGAATATTATGATATTCAAGTTGCTGTAACAAATGATGCAAATGCTGCTGCATTGGGTGAAATGATTTTTGGTGCTGCAGTGGGAATGAAGAATTTTATTGAGATTACATTAGGTACAGGTTTAGGAAGTGGAATAGTTGTTAATGGAGAACTCGTATATGGTTCGGATGGATTGGCTGGTGAACTAGGACACACAACTGCAAAAACCGGCGGCAGAAGATGCAACTGTGGGTTAAAAGGATGTCTTGAAACTTACGTTTCAGCACCTGGAATAAAAAGAACAGTTTTTAAATTGTTATCTGTAAAAAAAGATGAAAGCCCTTTACGCAAAATCGCTTTCGAAGATTTAAATTCAAAAATGATTTATGAAGCGGCATTAGAAGGTGATCAGATAGCATTACAGGCATTCGATGAAACTGCTCATACTTTGGGTAGTGCTCTTGCAGACGTTGTTGCTATTCTTAGTCCTGAAGCTATTATTTTCTTTGGTGGATTAGCGAATGCCGGAGATTTATTGCTGAAACCTACAAAAACATATATGGAAGAAAACTTACTCCCGATGTATAGAGATAAAGTGAAAATTTTGAAGTCAGGTTTACCTGAAGATGAAGCAGCAATTCTTGGTGCCGGCGCACTTATCTGGCACGAAATAAATAGATACTGATCATTTTTCTGCTTCAAAAATTGCCGGTAATAATTCATCTATTGTTACCGGTTTTTTTTGACTATCAATTTCAACAACAACAAGAAAACCTTTTAACTGATTAGTTGAAAAGAAAGCATTCATTAGTTTTACTTGATCACTTTCGATTAGTCTGCCGTTATCATCCCAAATTTCTTTTGTTGATAAACAACCTTTAGTTGGAGTGAAAGGATAGTAACTTTCCTTTTCGTAAAATGAAATATCATCTGCAGTACCGTGAGCAATAATTAATCTTCTACCGGCGGCTCCAGCGTAGTATGCCTCTGTAATTGGATAGTAATGCTGCCAAGATTCCGGCAGCAAAGATTTATATTCTTTAATATTCCATTTATTGCTTTTTTGCTTTCCGTGATAAAATATTCTTGTTGGTTTTTCAAAAGGGCTTCGCGTTAATAAGATCGGTGTTGGGCCAATTGATTCAGTGGGTGTTACGTAATAACCAACTATTGTAAATATTCCTTGAGGGGTATTACCGTTCTTCAAAAATCCTGGCAGATTAGAAACAGATCTCGATAAATGCGGTATGTGAAAAATACTGCCGTCATCTTCTCGTGAAAATTTGCCATCAGGTCCTTTTATAATGGTGACACCAGGATAAGTTCTATCTTTTCTATGAAATGAATACACAATAGTTTTATTCGTTTGAAAATCATGTTTTAATAAATCTGCTAAAGAAGGTAATTCGGGATTTCTTCTTAAAACATCATTAAAATATTTTAGTCTAGGCGAAAAATCTTTATTACGAAAATGAAACCCTAAAAGATCAACTAATTCTTGTCTATCAATCAAAGTGTTATTGAGTAAGTAAAGTGAACAAATTATAAAGATCTGGTCATTGTGAGTTTTGTGCAAAATTTTTTTCATCACTTTACCATACTTATGAGGATAAAGTGTGTAAACAGTTTCGAGAAGAGATATATTAAATTTATCAGAGTATTTTTCGAAATTTTCCAAAGCAAAACTTACTGCATTCTCAACTGTAGTATTTTTTATCAAATACATTCCGGCATCTTCAATTACTTTTCGGAAACTGTATTCATCAACCGAATTAAGATTTTTGGAAAGAGTTGAGTGTATTCGATTCAGTAAATCTTCTTTAAAAGAAATTCTATTTTCTTTTTTTGTGTAATCAGATTTGAATTGTTTTGTCTCAATTTTTTTTTGGCAAATAACACTGGTACTGAAAAAAAACGACAAAAGAAGAAGTGATGCAGTTTGTTTGAAAATCATATTATATTGCGAAATTAAATTTGGGAATAAAGTACAATATAATTAAAAAGATATGGGAAGAAAAAAGTTAATAAAACTGAATGTTATAAAAGACTTAGAAAATGTTTTTGATTTTAGAGATGGCGATGATGAGAAAAATATTCGTAAATATTTTGATAATGACAATCCGATAACTTTAGAGTTAGGCTGCGGACATGGGGAATATACATTTAACCTTGCAAGGGAATACCCCGGAAGAAATTTTTTAGGAATTGATATAAAAGGATCACGGTTGTACAATGGTGCAATTGATTCAATTCAATATGATATTCCGAACTCAGCTTTTTTAGTTTCAAGAATTGAAAAGTTACCTGAAATTTTTAGTGAAGAAAAAATTGAAGAAATAATAATCCCGTTCCCGGATCCGCATGTGAGAAGAAGAAGTGAAAAGCACAGACTTGTATCACCTGAATTTTTGAAAACCTACAAAAGTTTTTTAGTTGAAAAGGGCAACATACATTTAAAAACCGATAACACTGAATTATACGAATATGCGTTAAAGATTCTGCAAAAAGAAAAGCATAATATTATTTATTCAACTAGTGACCTTCATTCAACAGACGATGAGTTATTTATAAAAACTGTTTTAACCCGATATGAAAAACACTATGTAAACGAAGGTCGCAAAATAAAGTATGTTTGTTTTAATATTAATAGGAAAGAAAATCCTTGAGAGAAATAAATTTTCACAATAAAAAATTTAACGCCCCTAAGACTGCTCCAAACGGTGTAATAAACCATGAAACAATTTTTGAATTTGAACAAAATGATGACGCTATAATTGCTAAGTATTCCGGTGGTAAAATCAAAGCCGGATACCTAATAGGAAGAATTATCAGTGATAATAGATTTGAATTCAGATTTACACAAATGCACACAGATGGAATTTTAGACGGCGGTCATTCATTTTGTGATATTAAAATTCTTGACAACGGTAGGATTAGATTAATCGAACATTTTGAGTGGCAGTCAATCGGTGAAAAGGGTGAAAATATTATTGAAGAATTAGAATAAATTGCATTGAGTTATTTCCTCAACATTTCTTAATTTGGGTTGTTAAATCTACCAACTCTTAAAAATAATTACTGGATAAGATGAGATTACTTTACCTTCTTTTAATTTTAACTACGCAAATAGTAAGTCAAAATGGTGTCGTGAAATCATATTTCATGGATGGCAGTGTAGAAGCTGAGCAGACTTATATCCGGGATATTTTAGATGGACCCAGTGTATATTACTATCCCAATGGAAATATCAAAACAATAATGAATTATAGTGAAGGCAAAGTAAACGGTTGGGTGCGCAATTATTATGATACAGGCTTGTTAGAAAGCGAATACTTTGTAAACAACGGTGTTCGTGATGGATCTACAAGATTGTACTACGGCAACGGAGGTTTGAAATCAGTAATAGTTTATAAGAGAGGCCGGTTTATGGGTAAAGATGATATCCCTTTTGACGGAAATTTTATTGCATCTGCTGATGATTATGCGGCAGGAAATAAACAATATGCAAAACTAAAAAATGACGACAGAATTCTTTGTGACACTGAAATATGTCCCGCTCCAATCGGTGGAATGGATGCAATTAAGAAAAACACTATATACACAGAAAAAGCCAGGCTATACGGATTAGAGGGTACAGTAACTATAGCGGCAACTATTTCGTCAAAGGGGCAGATACTTAGGGCAGATGTTATAAAAGGGCTAGGTTTAGGTTTAGACGAAGCAGCAGTTAATGCAATAAAAACAACTGGGTTTTTACCTGGGAAAAATAATAATCAATCTGTTCTATCTAATGTAACTATAAAAGTTGAGTTTGCTTTAGATGAAGCTGATAAACAATTTATTGCTTCTGCAGATGAAATTGCTGGAGAAATTCCTGAAGTAGTAGAATACGATGATATAAATCAATCTTTTGATGAGCCTGAAAAACCAGATTATTCTCCGGTTTTTGAAGGGCCTGTTATAGAAAAAGAAAATAAGAACATTGCAGTTATTGATAATATTGAGTACGAGGTTTCAAAACCATATGATTATGAAGAAAAAAAGGAAGAAGAAGAACCTATAATCAATGAAGAAAAAATAATTACTGAACCAGTAACTGAAGAAGTTACACCTCCTTTAATTACAAAAAAAGAAGAGCCCATTGAAGGAAAAACAATAATTGAGGATAAACCGGAAATTCAAGATGTTCCAAAAGTTGAACAAGAATTTATTAAACCAGAACCGGAAAAAATTGAACCGGAGAAGAAAGAACTACCAACAATAACGGAAATTGTTCGTAACAAAATTGAAGAGGAAAAATTAAAACCTTCGGAAGATAATCTTGATTATAATATTCAAATAAACAATTACAGAAATTTTGATTGTGATGTTCAGGAATGCCCTACCCCGATTGGCGGTACGAATAAAATAAATGAAAATCTGGTAACACCAAAAGTGGCTTTCAGAAAAGATATAAAAGGTGATGTTGTTATGATTGCCAGAATTGATCGTTATGGCTACGTGAGAAACACAAGAGTTGTGCAGAAATTAGGGTATGGAATTGACGAAGCCGCAGAAGTAGCAGTTCTGGATACCAAATTTAATCCTGCTAGGGAAAATGGAGTTAATGTTTCTTGTGAAATGATAATTGTTGTGCCAATAAGAAAGTAAGGCACGTTCTTAACAAAGAACGCGCTCACTTTCAATATTTTTTTCAATCAGATAATTTTTTATTACTTTATTAAATTCTTCCTCGAAGAATTTACCTCTGTTTCTTCCGTATTCTAGATGGAGTTTTTCAAGCCATTCTGATTTTGGTAAACCTTCTTCTTTCCATTTATTTACCATTTTTTGAATTTTTACAGGTCTCGGTCCCCATTTAAATAGCTCGTTACCTTCTTCATCAAATGCAATTAAAATTGGAATACTTCTCGTACCGTTTGTTAAATATTGATCCATTATTTCTGGATGTTTATCGCGCTCAATTATTCTTAGAGCTATCATATCATTTAATTCTGCAATTTTTGCAATGTGTGGTAAATTTTGTGCTGAGTCGCCACACCAATCTTCAGTAATTACCATCCATAATTGTGGATTATGAATTTCGCTTATAAGTTCTCTTAAATCACCACTAATTTTATAAGTTTTATCAATACGCTTAGAGCGGTGATGATTGAGTTTAGTAGTCTCAATATTTTTCTTTTCTACATCATCTAATAAATCAAAATTTACTGTTTGAATTCTTTGTATTGACTCATTTACAAAATCATCATATTTCATAGCATTATGAGGTATTCTTTCCAAAAAAAATTGCTTAACCATAAATATCCTTTAATTTTATTTTTCAATCTGAAACACCGGTTTAATATCTACCGGTAAAACTGCTAATTTGTCAACTAATATCTTCATTGTTTCAGATTGGATGCCGTAAGTTGCTAAAAGATTCTTTGCACCTTCATAATCGCCGTTTGCTTGTATCATCAATACTTTGTTTGCAAGTTCCTTTAAAACATCATACACTTTGTCATAATTAACTTTAACTTTTTGTGTCTCTTGATTGAATTCGTACGCTCCGTTTTCTAACATGTAATTATAAATTACAGCATTACCTGCTCCATGTGCACCACCAATACCAAATCTTACCGACCTAAAAGCACCCGCCAAAAAGGTTACCCACATTTCTTTTTCAAATTCTGCTGGAATTTCACCTTTTTCGATCATGAATTTATTATTTAACATTCCCAAAACGTCAGCTTTACATTCTTCAATTTTTGAATAAGTTTCTTTCAATTCTTTCTTTACTTCAGTTTCTCTGCCATCAACAGTAATATAACCAGGACCAATTCCGTGAGACATTTCGTGCATTAGTGTGTGATTAAAAAACCCATCAAAAGTTACATATGGTAATTGCTCTTCATCCATTACAATTTGTGCAATTGGGTAAAGTAGTTTTTCAAATTTTGCTTCATGAATATTTTTTAACATGACTTTCTTTGAGCCTTTTGCTTCACGTACTCTTTCATCGTTTGGTAAATTGAAAGCCAAAGTTTGCACACCCGCTTTTGTATCTCCTGCACCAAATACTTCTTGTACTACCATAATTGGTGATTCACTTCCTCTATCAAAGTTTTTGTGTTCATCAGGAATCGGAAGATTTTTTTCCATATCATTTAAGTAGCTAGCATACTTGGCTAGTTTTTGGGATTCTTCGGGGTCTACAATTGTTAAGAAACATTCGAACGCAGCTTTATAATTGAATAATTCATCTTCGTAAACTTCGTATGGTCCGATTACAACTTCGATTGTGTGGTCTTTTAAATCCATCCAGGCCATATCACTATTAAAATAATCGTTTGTTTTGAATGCTTCTGCTCTGGAGATTAAATAGTTTTGTAATGAATTATTTTCAGCAGATTTTGCTGCTTCTAATAGTAATTCTGAAGCTTTGGTTAATTTATCTTTATAATATTCTGAATATGGGATCGCAATAAGTTTATCACCATCTCTTCTGATAACTGTAAATTCTGATGTAAATGCTTCTTCATCTTCCGGGTGTTCTTTTATCCAGTTTTCAAATTCTTCTTTAGTCATATCTTCGGGATAGAAATTTGCGCCTAATGGTTTGTGGTCAGTTCCTATAAAAGGGGCATTGTTGTTTAGTCTGTCAAATGGGCCAAACATAATTTCAAACAGTTTTAACTTCTTTTTATCAAGCTCATCAGTAGAGTTTTGAAGTTGTTCTCTAATTTCAAAATTTTTGGAATAAGCTTGTTCTAAAAAGAGTTCATCCATAATTTTTGCTGCTTCAAATAATTTTTGCACTACTACTTTTTGATTTTCATCAAGCAAAGATTCATCATATTTTATTTCAGTAACAGCAAAATTTGCAATTCCTTCTTCTATCATTTTTTGCTCCGGATTTTCTTTTTTTGCACAAGATGTAAGTGTAATTATTATAAAAAGGGAAAATAAAACTACTGTGATTGCTCTATTCATTTTTACCTCTTATTAAATTAATTCAAATTTTTGATATGAAAATATATTGCTTTTTTTACTTGAATTAAAAGCCACATCATAATCTTTTTTGTAGATTAAAATTGCTCTGTGGTGTACACTATTTTGTACCCTCCAATTGAAATGTTGCGAATATAGCTTGAAAATTAGTATTATCTTTTGGCACAACTCCTGTTCATAAAAGATAAAAACACAATGAGAGGTTAGCCATGAAAAAGCTAATAATAACTTTTACACTTTTTACTTTTCTCGGTTTTATAAAAACTGAAGCAAGGGGATTCCATTATGGAGGTTATGACAATTATTTTTATGCGGAATTATCCCCATACGGAGAATGGATCGAAATAGATTATGACCTGGTTGTATGGCGTCCGCGTCATGTTTCTTATAACTGGAAACCATATTTATACGGAAGCTGGTCATGGACTTCACACGGATGGTATTGGGATTCGCACGAGCCATTTGGCTGGGCAGTCTACCATTATGGAAGATGGTACTATGATGATTACTATGGCTGGGTATGGGTACCTGGAGATGAATGGGGACCAGCTTGGGTTGAATGGAGATACAATGATAACTATATCGGTTGGGCGCCTTTGCCTCCTTACGCTAGATTCAAACGCGGATTCGGGATAAGTTTTTCTATTAGCTGGAATTCCGGGCCAAGACACTGGCACTTTGTAAACTACAATAGATTCTGTCATGTTGAAGTTCATCATCACGTTGTACATCACAATTATGTCGACAATATTTTCCACACTACAAAATACAGAACTAATTATTATGAACGTGACGGCAGAATCGTAAACAGAGGGATAGGAAGAGACTATGTTGAAAGAAGAGCAGGCACAACTATTCGCAAAAGAGAAATTGAAAGAACAACTTCAGTTGGTGATTATACAAAAACAAGAACTGTTTCTACAGAAAGAATAAAATCCCATAGACCGGGTAAATCTGAAGTTGAAAGAACTAGAACTGTTGAAAGAAATCTCAAAAGAGATCATGGAAGGAGTTCGATTAAAAGTGATAAGGTTGTAACGAATAGAACAGTTAAAAAATCAACAACTACAAGAAGTGTTGAGAAGTCTGTATCAAAGCAAAATCGAACAAAAAAATCTAATAATAATGTTCAAAAGCAAAGCAGATCAGTAACAAAAAAGAGTTACTCGAAGAGATACGGTGATTTTTCAAGTGAAAGCAGAGTGCAGAAAAATTCAGGAAGAAAATCACAAAAAAGTGAAGTGAAAAGGAATTCTTCGAGACCGAGCCAGTCAAGTAAAAGCCAGAAATCTGTTTCAAGTTCGCGAAGTGGCAGTAAACAGAAAAGCTATAGCTCAAGTAGAAATTCTCAATCTCGATCAAGTTCTAGTAAATCTCAGAGCAGCAGAAACAGTAATAGCAGTAGAAAAAGAAGATAATATAATTAGTGAAACTGTGTTGGGAAATATAGAAAAATCAGATTCCCGATGAAAAGACAAGCCATTTTGGGTGGCTTGTCTTTAGTATTTTAAAAAGTTCTTCAAAGGTCATTTTCTTATCACAACATTCGGAAGGGGGTAAAATGAAAAGTTCCAGAATCACTCTTGTTATTGTGTTTTTCACTTCTTTAGTTTTTGCTCAATCCAAAGATTCGGTTACGCTTATATCCGGTGATGTCTTATTCGGTAAAATTCAAGTAATTAAAAATACCTTGGGAACAGATTACATTCTGATGGACGACACTCTTGCAATACCTTTTGAAAGAATCAACAATTTCCAGACTGATAAAGGTTACTTTGCAATTATCAGTGGCAGAGCAGCTAAGAGAATTTTTAAAGGCAAGCTTGATTTGTTTTACGAGGCAAAGCAAAGATTTGTTTATGATTTAGATTCATCTCTATTCGATTATGGCTTTATGAATCGTAAAATAATAAGAAGAGTAATAGATAATTCTGTTTTATATATTTCAAAAAGCGGAAGTCCGATTAAAGAAGCAAACTATGAAAATTTAGTGAAAATATTATCAGACAATTATGAAAGTATGAAAATATTGGATGACTATAATAACATGACTTATGCCAAATATGGAATTGCGGTAATTGGCGTAGGGGTAATACTTTATTACTTAAGAGATTTAGGAAATAACAATTTTGGTGAAGTAAAGAAGCCTAATTTTGGTGTCTTAGCTGCCGGAGGATTAGCAATCGGTATTTCTTATGGCATTCATCTTTTTCAAGAACCTTTGCTAAAAAAGAGAACCTTTGCTAAAAAAGGCTGTTGATACCTACATAGGGCTGAGATGAAAAAAGATGGGGCTTAAAAAATAGAAAAAAAAAGTCCGGCTAATAACCGGACTTTCAATTTTCAAAAAAAAGAAAATTTTATCTTACTTTAATTTTTTTGTCTCTCACCATTTGAGCTAATTCAGCAGTTCCGTTTTTGGAAATAGTTCTCAAAGCACTTGTAGATAATTTCACAGTTACAAATCTGCCTAATTCTTTAACCCAAATTCTTTTCTTTTGTAAGTTTGGTAAGAATCTTCTATTAGTTTTGTTGTGAGCGTGAGAAATACTTCTCCCTGCTCTTGGGCCAACACCACTATATTCACATTTTCTTGCCATTTTAATCTCCTAACTGCTGAAAAATCAAGACTCAAATTATACGAAAAAAATATTCTAATTCAAATACTTTTTTTGAGGGAATTATTAAATTAGTGAGCTGCTTGAGCGCCTCTTTTGCCTAATTCTCTATCTAACATGTACATGGCACCCTTACTTTCGCCAATCATTTCAAATTTTTGAACTATGTCTTTTACAGAAGCTTCTTCTTCAACTTGCTCGTCAACAAACCAGTTTAAGAAAGTTCTTGTAGCGTGATCTTTTTCTTGTGTTGCCAAATCAACAATTTCAAAAATACTTTTTGAAATATATTGTTCGTGAGCTAACGAAGCTTTGAAAACCTCTTCCGGTGAATTCCATTCAATTTGTGGTTTGTCGATTTGTTGTAATTCAACTTTACTATCAACTCTTAAAATAAAGTCAAAAAATTTCATTGCGTGTTCATGTTCTTCATCAGCTTGCAATCTCATCCAAGAAGCCATACCTGTTTGGTTTATGTCTTCTAGGTATGCTGCCATTGACAAATACAAATATGATGAAAATAATTCTTTATTTAGTTGGTCATTTAAAGCTTTTTGCATTTTTTCTGATATCATTTTTTACCTCTGTCTTTTCGTGGTCAGTTAATAAAATGTAAAACACAATTATATCTAAATACGTTCAATAATTCAATCAAGATTTTATAAATAATTTCAGATATAAAGGGTAATTCTCGTTTAAATTTTGTCCAAAATATCTTATTCTTAATGCTAAGTATTAATTAAATTTACCTTTATTAAGTGAAATTTTCTTCAATTATTATATTATCTCTTTTACTATTCAATATTCTCTTTTCGCAATTCCATAAAGAGGAAAAAGAATATTTCGAAAAAAAATATTCAGAAATAGATGATTTGAATACAATAAATTATCCTCAAATTCAAAAAGGTAATATTGAATTAAATAAAAGTGTTTTTGGATTTCTTCCTTTTTGGGAGCTTAGTAATGCAGATTTTTTGAGATACAATTTATTAACACACATTGCTCTGTTTGATTTTTATGTTGATGCAAGAGGAGATGTTGATTTTCCTTTCAATTGGTTTTACAAGAAAGAGGATTGGAAGAAAGTAATAGCTAATGCACAATTAGCAGGCGTAAAAGTTTTAATGACAGCAGTTAATTTTGATAAAGACGATATACGAACTATTCTTATAGATGACGAAATCAAAAACAATTTTTTTAATAATATTGTAGATATAATTAACGAATATAATTTAGATGGTATTATAATTGATTTTGAAGGCCCTTATGTTGATGATAGAGGACAATTGATGAATGATTTTGTTGCTGATTTAAATTTTGTTATAAAACAAAATGCCGGACAAGCAACCATAATAGCTTTTGCTACGCCATCAATAAATTGGGGTGGTTGGGACTTTGAAGGTTTAGCTGATCAATGTGATTTCCTTTTCATTATGGCTTATGATTATTTTGGCTCTTGGAGCACATTGAGTGGGCCAACTTCACCGTTATGGGGTGGAAATCCGACTTCTTTCGAAGATCTGAATGTGACAAGCACTTTGGAAATTGATTACAGATATCTGGTCAATAATAATCCGGAAAAAATAATTTTAGGATTGCCTTATTACGGTATCCACTTTTATACAAAAGATCCTTTGCCAAATTCTGAAGTTTTAGGAGTTGCAGAAAGAGCACCAAGATATCATGAGTCGATTTCAGTATATAATCAAAATAGGAAAATATGGCCCCCGGATTTTGGAGTTCCTTACACAGATTGGCTAGACTCAGTTTGGAATCAATATTGGATTGATGATGATTCAAGCCTAGGAATGAAATTCGATTTAGTCAATGATAAAGATTTGCTCGGAGTTGGGATTTGGGCACTTGGCTACGATGGATCGCGGCCTGAGTTATGGGAATTGATTGAGGAAAAATTTTCGTCAACAATTACTGATGCTAAAAATGAAAACGAATTACCGGATAAATTTATTCTATATCAGAATTACCCTAATCCATTTAATCCGGCAACTAGTATAAAGTATCAAGTCGCAAGTGAAATGTTTATCAGCATAATTGTTTATGATGCATTGGGAAATGAAATAAAAGTATTATTAAATGAAGTGAAACCTCCAGGTTTGCATGAGGCCAAACTTAATTCCGATGGGTTGACAAGTGGAGTCTACTTCTATCAATTAAAGGCGGGTAATAAAATATCAACCAAAAAAATGGTATTAATGAAATAATGAAAAAAATTACAATAATTTTCTTAATAGTTTTCTTATTTGCAAGTTGCTCAAAAGAAGAAAAAAAAGCATTTAAAGAATATGGTGAATTGACAAAAATTAAACTGAGTTCTATTCAAAAAATAAATGATTCTTCAGACCACCAATTCTATTATCCCAAAATAATTTATGATGGTTCAAAAATGTTTTTTACTTCAAAGAATTATGATGGTATTTGGTATTATGATTTTGAAACACAGCTTATCGTCAATGTATCACAGATTAATGGTGTCGGCAAAGAAATTGAATTTTCTAAGGATAGCAAAAAAATATATTATGTGTTGCCTTCCATGACTATCCGTACAAAAGAGAAAAACTTTTCATTAGTAGAATATAATTTAAAGAACAAAAGTAGAGAAATCGTTCTTAATAATATTGATGGCATTTCAAGTATAGCAGAGCTTGACAGCAATATTATCTGTTTCTGGGAAAACGATGACGTTATTTTTTATGATTTGATTAATAAGAAAATAGTTCATGATTTTACTAGTGACAATTATCTATTACTTAATAACAAAAACAATTTCCGGGTTTATGGGGGAGATATCGAAATCGAAAAAGTAGAATTATTGGATACTAAATTTTCAAAATTCATTTCGCATGGGGTTGACTCAAGTTTTTATTACTATACCAAAAATGGAAGTGTGAAGAAATATAAAGTTTTTGAAGACCATTTTACAACTCTCGGAAAATTTGAAAATTTTGGAGTTTCACAAAATTCAAATTTGGTATTCTATTCAGAAGGTTCAAAAATCTACATGAAATCTTTATCACAACTCAACTTTGTTGAGATTGATATTCCCGATGCTGACTCAGTCTTTAATCCAGAAATTTCAATTACAAATGATAGTTTTGTTTTCAACAATGAAAAAGGGGAAGTGTATTTCTTACAGTTTTCAATTAAAGAAAAATTAACTGAATAATCCCATCAATAAATATAGAGTAGAAGTAATACCACCAACGAATAATGCATAAGGTAACTGGGTTTTAACATGATCAATGTGGTCACAAGCTGAAGCCATACTTGATACTATTGTGGTATCTGAAATTGGTGAGCAGTGGTCGCCGAAAACTCCACCTCCAAGTATAGCTGCGATTGACATATAAATATTTGCATCAAGTGTTTGGGAAAGTGGGATACCAATTGAAATCATAATTGCAAATGTTCCCCAAGAAGTGCCTGTTGAGAAAGCAATAAAACATGAGATAATAAATAATATCATTGGTACGAATCCGGGCGAAAGTAATCCTTTTGAAATATCAGCGATGTACTGTCCGGTTTCAAGTTCTTTGCAGACATCACCAATGGCAAATGCTAAAAGCATTAAAAAGGCAAGTGGTATCAATCCGCTAATTCCTTTTAACCATAATTCTGAAACTTCTTTTAAGTTGAAAATCTTTTGTGCAAAATACATAATCGATGCAGTGGTTGTCGCTAGTATCACGGAATAAAGTACAGCAGAAGAACCTGATCCGTTACTGATTGAAGAGGAGACTTTTTGTATAAATGTGGCAGTAGCTTCAAAATTATTCTGATTCCATCCTGTGATAATCAAAAACAATGGCATTGAAATAACCATTGTTAAAATTGGGATGATCATATTTAGTGATTTTGCTTTTATCCCTTCTTTTGAATTGAGCATTGTAATTTCATCCGAGATCATTGGAGTTGAACCATCGGCAATTACCTTCCCGGTTTTACTTGCTCGTTCCTCTGCTCTTTTCATCGGACCAAAATTGAAATTACTTTTAATAATTATAAATACAAATATTACAGCAAGAATAGGATAAAAATTATAAACTATTGAGTTTATCAAAACCTCAAAAGGATTGCCAATTGACTGAGCTGCTATTAATCCGATTAAATAAGCTCCCCATGCATTGAAAGGAACCAAAACACAAATTGGGGCAGAAGATGAATCGACAATATAGGCAAGCTTTTCTCGTGGGATTGATTTTTTATCAAATATTGGACGAAAGATTGAACCGACAGTCAAAACACTAATATTGGTTTCAACGAAAATTAGAATTCCAGTCAACCACGCATAAATTTGAATAATAGTTCTACTTTTTCCTTCCTTCTTTTCTTCAATTTTAGCGAGTGTTTTGTTTATCCAGATTATAAATCCTTCAACACCACCTGACTTTTGAATAAGAGTAATAAGCGAACCAACAAGACAACTAAAAATTATAGTTCGTGTATTCCCAGCACTTTTAAATACGTTAACGATTGCTTCAATCGCAGCAACAGACCCATCAAAGAAATTCCAGCCGCTTATAATAATCCAGCCAATCCATATTCCGAAAATTAGTGAGAAATAAACTTGTCTTGTTTTTATCGCAAGAAAGATTGCAATAACTGGAGGCAAAATTGATAAGATTCCGAAAGTGTCCAATTAAGTTCAAAATTGTTTTTGTGAGATTTCAATATAACAAAGATTGACAGAATTTTTATAGTTAATTAATTATTCATATCTTTATAAAACCAATCAAACTAAAAACTACCTGTATGAAATACTTATTTAAACTATTTTCGACTACTTTATTATTTGCTATAGCTTTACAATCTCAATCTTTTGATAAAAAATGGGAAACTGTTTTTGAGAAATCGGACTATAAATCAAGTGCAACTTATGAGCAGACAGTAAAATATTTTAATCAGTTTGCTGAATTCCCTGAAGTAAAAATTGAAAAGTTCGGTGTGTCTCCGCAAGGCAGAGACTTAATATGTGTAATTGTTTCAAAAGATGAATTTTTCACTCCTGCCGAAGTAAAGCAAAACCGTAAGCCAATTGTGTTTATTGAAAATGGAATTCACTCCGGAGAAATTGAAGGCAAAGATGTTTGCATGCTGCTGCTTCGTGATATTCTTGCAACCAAAGAAAAATATAATTATCTCGACAATGTTGTTTTAGTTATAGTACCGATCTTCAGTGTTGACGGGCATGAAAGAAGCAGTCAGTACAATCGGATTAATCAAAATGGTCCAACAAATATGGGGTGGAGAACTACGGCCCAAAACTTAAATCTCAATAGAGACTTTATGAAAGCTGATGCTCCTGAGATGAGAGCTTTGCTGAAACTATTCAATAAATGGGAGCCGGATATTTTCCTTGATACTCACACAACAAATGGCGCAGATTATCAATACGACTTAACTTATATAATTCATAAACTTCATGATGTTACACCTTCCATGAGAGAGTGGGTATTGAATCAATATATTCCTCGTTTCAAAGAAGATTTACACAATGAAGGTTTCAAAGTCAGCACTTACATTTACAGATATGGTTACGATTTAAAAGAGGGAATTAGAGATTTTATTTCACCCCCAAGATTTGCTACAGGATATGGTGCAGCACAAAATAGGCCTACGGTTACAATCGAAACACACATGCTAAAACCATATAAAGAGAGAGTGTTTTCGACAAAAGCTCTGATTGAATCAACATTAAAATTGGTTAACGAAAATCCGGGAGAAATTATTTCTTTAAGTGAAACATCAGACAAGCAAAGGCTTGAAGAATATTACAACACTGAAAAATATTTCCCATTAAGTTATAAGTTAGACAGTAGTTATGCCTTAATTGATTTTGAAGGAAAAGCATATAGCTATTACGATAGCGATATTTCGGGATCAAAAATAATTAAATACTCTGATCGTGATTCAACTTCCCAAATTCCTTTCTATGGTAAAATGAATGTCGTCGATTCTGTAACAGTCCCGGTAGGATATTTAATCCCAAGAGAATGGATCGATGTTATCGAAGTTATTAAAACACACGGTATTGAATTTAGTGAAATAACCAATTCATCTGAGTTTCAAACAGAACAATACGAATTTGAAAACGTAACATTTAGAGAAACACCCTACGAAGGAAGGCAAATCCCGACTTTTGATTATTCAGTAAAGCAAAAGACAGTTACAATTAATACCGGATACTATTTTGTGCCTACTAATCAAAGAAGGCTTGCAGTTATTGTTCAATTGCTAGAACCGAAATCACCGGACTCATTTTTAAGCTGGGGATTTTTTAATGCCATTTTTGAAAGAAAGGAATATTTTGAAGATTATTCAATGGAGCCTATTGCAAAAAAAATGCTCGAAGAGAATGAAGAATTGAAAAAAGAATTTTATGCAAAACTTGAGAGCGATGAAGAATTTAAAAATAATCCAAGAGAACGGTTAAATTTCTTTTATAAGCGCTCACCTTATTACGATAAAAAACACAACAAATATCCTGTCTTAAGAGTCATCAAAGAAATAAAATAATGATTCAACTTGAAGAAGTAACAAAAAATTACAGCGGTAAATCCGCTGTGAAAAATATTAATGCAGTTTTTGAGAAGTCTCAAACTACCGTATTAATTGGACCGAGTGGTTGTGGGAAGTCCACCATTTTAAAACTAATCACTTGTTTGGTTAATGCAGACAGCGGCACTATCAAAATAGATGGGGAAAATTTAATTACAATCAATTTGAGAGACTTTCGCAGATCAATCGGGTATGTGATCCAAGAGGGTGGTTTATTTGATCATTTATCAATTGAAGATAACTTGAAATTGGCTTCACAAAATTTTTACATAAATGAAGAAACTATTAATGATAGAATTGAACAACTTTTAGCATTAACAAAAATTGAAAATGGACAATTACAGAAGTTTCCATCTCAACTTTCCGGAGGACAAAGACAGAGGATAAGTTTAATGCGAGCATTAATGCTTGATCCTGAAATACTTTTACTTGATGAACCATTAGGTGCTTTAGATCCATTAATTAGATTTGAATTGCAGACTGACTTAAAAGAGATATTTACTGAATTAAATAAAACTGTCGTAATGGTCACACACGACCTATCGGAGGCAGTCTATTTTGCCGATAAAATAATTTTAATGAAAGATGGTGAAATAGTGCAAAGCGGCTCGCCGGAAGAGTTACTTAAAAACCCTACAAATAGATTTGTTCAGAAATTTATAACAGCTCAAAGATCACATGTTGAATAAGATCAAATATTTCCTCATTCTTTGCGTCGCATTCGTTTCATGCAGTAAACAAAGTGACCAGATAATTGTTAGCTCAAAAAAGTTTACTGAGTCTGTGATTCTTGGAGAAGTTATTAAACACATTGGAAATTATAGCAATACAAATATCCAACATAAAGATCAGCTTGGCGGAACAAGAGTTTTATGGAATTCTCTACTAAGCGGTGAAATTGACTTATATCCGGATTACACAGGAACAATTATTCAGGAAATCTTGAGTGATAGAAGTATTTCTAACGAAGAAGAAATGATTACTGAATTAGCAAAGCTGGGAATAAAAGTCGCCGGTCCACTGGGATTTAATAATACTTATGCGATTGGCATAAAAAATAAAACTGAAAAAATCTCAACGATATCACAATTAAATGAATACCCGGATTGGAAGCTGGGTTTTACAAACGAATTTATGGATAGAAACGACGGTTGGCCGGGATTGAAAGAGCGATATAATTTGGTTCACAAAGATGTTACAGGGCTTGATCATGACTTGGCTTACCGCGGATTAGAGAGCGGATCAATTGATGTAATTGATTTATATTCGACAGATGCAGAAATAGAATACTACGAAATTGAGATTTTAGCTGATGATTTAGATTACTTCCCGGCTTATAATGCAGTTATACTTTACAGAAATGAGCTTGAAAAATTGCATCCTGAGTTTGTGAAAAATCTACTTTCATTGAAGTATTCAATCAACGAAAGTAAAATGGTGAAAATGAATTCACGTGTTAAAATTGATAAAGAAAAAGAAGATGTTGTTGCAGCCGGATTTGTGAAATCTATCTTTGATTACAAAGTAGAAATTAATGAAGAAACAATGTTCACAAGATTACTGAAAAATTCAAAGGACCATCTGTTTCTTGTATTGATTTCTTTATTCGGAGCAATATTATTTTCGATTCCACTTGGAATTGCGGCATATAAAATTCCACAATTGAAACAAGTAATTCTGAATTCAACTGGAATTATTCAAACTATTCCATCTCTTGCTTTGTTGGTTTTTATGATCCCATTTTTCGGAATTGGCGAGTTGCCCGCAATTGCTGCATTGTTTCTTTACAGCCTTCTGCCAATTGTGCGCAATACTTTTTTGGGGATTGAAAATATTCCTGTACAAACCCGCGAATCAGCAATAGTTTTAGGATTATCGAATTTCACAATTCTTAAAAAAATTGAATTACCTTTAGCTTCGAGATCAATAATAGCCGGTATCAAAACATCTGCGGTAATTAATGTAGGAACAGCAACCTTGGGTGCATTAATTGGGGCCGGTGGATTCGGTCAGCCAATTCTAACCGGAATTAGGCTTGATAATATTTCTTTGATCCTTGAAGGTGCAATTCCTGCAGCTATACTCGCAATAATAGTTCAGTGGTTTTTCGAACTATCTGAGAAAATATTTGTTCCTAAAGGTTTAAGAATCAACTAAAATAAGAATCTCACAGAATATATAAATGAATTGCAAAAATTGGAATTTAAACGGATTATCATTAGCTTGTCAACAAAATAAAAGGTGAAATTTTGTCTGAAATGAAAGAAAATGTGTATGAGACAGAAAGAATTTTTAATAATAATTTGACCAGAAAGGTATTAATTAAGAGATATGAGGAGATTCGCGAGTTCTCTTTGAAAATTGTTGAAACAATGGAAACGGAAGATTTTGTTATTCAGCCGGTTCCGGATGTGAGTCCAACAAAATGGCATTTGGCTCACACTAGCTGGTTTTTTGAAGAATTTGTTTTGCGTAAAGCGAAAGTAGAATATAAATCTCCAAACGATAAATATGCCTATTTATTTAACTCTTATTATGTGCGAGCAGGTGAAAGATGGCTTAGATCCCACCGAGGTTTGCTATCAAGGCCAACAGTGAAAGAAGTTTTTGAATACAGATCACATGTTGACAATGCAATGGTAAGTTTTTTGGAAAATGCAGTTGACGAGGAAATTGCAGAATTTGCTGTTACAATTGATATCGGGTTGCATCACGAGCAGCAGCACCAGGAACTAATGCTTACTGATATTAAATATGTTTTTTCAATTAATCCTCTTTATCCAACTTTGGTTGATGATAAACTAATTGAAACAACAGAAATTGAAGGGGTAAAATGGATCAGTTTCGATGAAGGTATTTATGAAATTGGCCACAATGGTGACGGATTCTTTTACGACAATGAAAAGCCATTTCATAAAGCACTTTTACAAGATTATAAAATTGCGAATAGACTAGTTACAAATAAAGAATACATTGAATTTATTGAAGACGGCGGTTATAAAAATGCTGTGCTTTGGCTTTCCGAAGGTTTTACCACAGTGGAAGAAAACAAGTGGGAAGCTCCACTTTATTGGCGTAAAATAAATGATGAGTGGTGGAATTATACTTTAGCCGGATTCAAGAAAGTAAATCCGGATGAGCCGGTTTGCCATGTGAGTTTCTTCGAAGCGGAAGCTTACGCACATTGGGCTGGAGCAAGATTAGCTACTGAATTTGAGTGGGAGGTTGCATCACAAAACTTACCAGTTGATGGTAATTTTGTTGATGACGAGTTTTTCCATCCTATCCCAATGAAAGCAGACAATGGATCAATTAACCAAATGTACG
>JANQIV010000053.1 GCA_028282005.1 Melioribacteraceae bacterium
AGTATTATGAGATAGCACAACAAATTTGTAATCAAACAAATTACATTCTCTTAGCCTGCCGACAGAAACTGTCATTCCCTTTTCAATATCTCTATGCAGTTTTGGCTGTGGATATTTTTCTTCTTCGAAATAAACTAGTGGTCTTTCCGGAGCAAAGGGTAAATCCAATTCTTGTGGAAGTGATTTATAATTTTTTATTGTATCGATTAATTCTTCTTTAGTCGGTTTATTTTCTAGTTTTATTTGCACACATTCTAAATGTCCGTCAATTACCGGAACTCTATTACACTGCGAACTGATTTTAATATTATCGTTTACAAACAAATCGTTTTCAATTTTACCAAGTATTTTTAACGGCTCAATTACCATTTTCTCTTCTTCACCTGGAATATATGGCACAACATTATCTATCATATCAATTGACGACAAACCAGGATAGCCAGCACCTGAGACTGCTTGAAGTGTTGTAACATTTACTTCTTTGATTTTATATTTATCGTGTATTGGTTTTAACGCAAGCACCATCCCTATGGTGGAGCAGTTAGGGTTTGTAACAATAAATCCATTTGTTTTTTGCTTCTTAATCATTTCTAAATGTTCATGGTTTACTTCCGGAATTGCAAGTGGTACGTCATTATCATAACGGTGGTTTCTTGCGTTTGAAATAACATAATAACCATTGGCCGCAAAATCAGCTTCAATTTCACCGGCAACACTTGAGTCAAGAGCAGAGAAAATAATTTTACTTTCAAGATTTGGCTCACATTCTTTAATGACCATTTCTTTTATTTTATTTGGGATGGGAGATGATAAAAACCAATTTACTGTTTCGGAGTATTTTTTCCCCGCGGATTTCGCTGATGCAGCAACTTCCGTTATTTCAAACCAAGGATGATCTTCTAACAGTTGAATGAATTTTTGTCCTACACTTCCTGTTGCACCTAAAATAGCAACACTAATCTTGTTTTCCATTTTTATCCCAAATAATTTGATACTCTTAAAATGTCTGCAAAAACTCCCGAAGCGGTAAATCCAGCACCTGCACCAGGTCCTTTAATTACAAGGGGTTTCTCATTATAGTTTTGAGTAGTGAATGCAACAATGTTATCATTACCCTTTAATTCAAAGAAAGGATGACTTTTATTTATATACTCAATACCCACTTTGGCTACACCTTTTTCGTATTTGGCAATATAACAAAGAACCTTATCCTCTTTCTTCGCTTCTAATTTTAGTGCGTGATAATGCTTATCAATTGATTTAATATTTTTTAAAAAGTCATTAATGGTTTTATGCTTTTGCATACTTTTAGGAATAAGGTTTTTAATATCAATATCACTTAATTCCATTTTTATGCCTGCTTCTCGAACAAGTATTAATAATTTACGTGCCACATCCAGTCCATTCAAATCATCTCTCGGATCAGGTTCAGTATAACCATTTACTTTTGCATTAAGAATTATGTCACTAAAATCTTTTGTATCTTTGAATTCATTGAATAAATAGCTAAGAGTACCTGACAACACTCCCTCTATTTTAATTATTTCATCACCGGAAGCTATCAAATCTTTCAATGTTCTGATTATTGGTAATGCAGCTCCAACGTTTGTACCGTATCTAAAAACCGAATTACTTTTTTTAGCTTCTCTTCTAAGATTTAAATAAAATTTGTAATCTTTCGTATTTGCAATTTTGTTTGGAGTAACAATTGAGATACTTGATTTGAGCAATTCAGGATAATGCGGCACAACTGTTTCATTACCTGTACAATCAACTAAAATGTTATTAGGTAAATTGAGATTTATAATCTTATCAATATATTTCTTTATATCAGACTTTACTTTTGATTTGCCAAGTTTCCTTTCCCAATTATCTAATTCTATTCCTTCTTCATCAATAATCATTTTCTTTGAGTTTGCTAAACCAACTAACTTATATTTAACATTAAGTTCTTCCTCAGAATATTTTTTCCTTTCATCTAGTCTTTTTATCAACTCTTTACCTACTAATCCGGGGCCTACTAAAAATAAGTTTAGCGCAAGTTTATTTGAAAGGAAAACAGAATCATGCAATACATTAAGCCCTTTGCGCAAGTTCTTTTTGTTAATCACTAAAGAAATATTTAATTCCGATGAGCCCTGTGCTATCGCTACAATATTAATTCCATTTTTACCAAGTGATTCAACAACTTTACCGGATACACCATGCGTTCTTTTTAAGTCCTCACCAACTACCGCAATAATTGATAATTCGTTCTCAAGTTTTACTTTATTTATAATTCTGTCTTTTATTTCATATTTAAATTCTTCTTCAATTGTTTCTTTTGCAATTGAGCCATACTGCGGCAACACAGCAAAACAAATTGAATGTTCCGACGAAGCCTGGGTAATTAAAATGATACTTATTTTCTTTTGAGCCAAACAATTAAACAATCGAGAAGCAATACCCGGTACACCAATCATACCTGAACCGGAAACAGTAATAAGTGAAACATCATCTATTGATGATATTCCTTTTACGTTGAACGGCACTTCTTTTTCTTTCTCTAAAATAAGTGTACCTTTAAAACCAGGATTAAAAGTATTCTTAATTACTATTCTGATTTTCTTTTCTAAAGCCGGTTGAATTGTTGGCGGATAAATTACCTTTGCGCCAAAGTGCGATAGTTCCATTGCTTCTTCAAAAGTAACAGCCTTAACAGAAAAAGCGTTCGGTACTTTGCGAGGATCAGCAGTTAATATTCCATCAACGTCCGTCCAGATTTCTATTACTTTGGCTTTTAGTGCAGCCCCAAAAATTGACGCAGTCAAATCCGATCCGCCTCTGCCGATAGTAGTTGTCGATCCATTTTTATCTTTGCCAATAAAGCCGGTAATTATTTGAACATTTTTATTCTTCTCAAAATGCTCTTTTATATTTGAGTAAGTTTTTTTGAGATTGATTTTTGCATTCTTAAAATTATTATCTGTCAATACAACTTCACGCGCATCAAGAAAATCGCATTTTAGTCCTTCACTATTCAAGGCTACTGAAATTATTGAACATGAAAGCCTTTCGCCACATGAAACAATTTGGTCATGTGTCTTATTGGTAAGCTCTTTCAATAAGTACACACTCTGAAGTATATCTTTCAATTCTTCAAACAAACTAAGCACATAATTTTTTATCGATTGACTTTCTCTTACTGGAATTAATTCTTTTATGCAATCAAGATGTCTTTTCCTTAGCTTAGAAAAGTCATTGAAATAAGATGAATTATTTGTGACTGCTTTTTCACTAACTGATATCAATTCATCCGTAACACCTTGAAACGCAGAAAAAACAACACAATATTCAATTTCTTGTGCAGAATAATCCTTCAAAATGCTTATAACATTTTTAATTCTGTCGGGTGTTCCGACAGACGATCCACCAAATTTTAGTACTCTCATTTTTTATATGTTTGTGGTAGGTTTAAATCATTTCGCTTAGCAGCTCTGGTCTTGGCTGAGCAATTACAACTTTATTAACTAGTAATCCTTTTTCACTAATTACTTCAGCACCGCTTTCAACCGCACTTCTAACGGCAGCAACTTCACCTGTAATTGTACAGAAGGCTTTACCTCCAAGCGCCATAGCTAATCTAATTTCTATAATTCTTACTGTTGCTGCTTTTACTGCTGCGTCGGCTCCTTCAATTAAAGAGGCAACAGAATATGCTTCCAAAATTCCTAGTGCTTCAAGTTGTTCAACACCTGAATGCCCGGATAATGCCGGGAAAATATCTTTGTGAACATTTGGGATTACAAAGGTATCGATTATTGCATAATCCAATTGATTAGTAACTGCATCTACTGCAGTTTGAACTTCTGCCACTTGGCCTCCAACTAAAACCATGTATTTACCCGAACAAATAGTTCGAGATAGTATCAATTCAACTTCAGATGTTTTCAACATAATATCGGCAGCTTCCATACCTGCAGCAATACTTGTAAGTTCAACTAATCCTAATGAATTCATTTCCATTGTATTCCCTTTAATTTTTAATTTGCTGATATTCTGATAAATTCTTCAGAAACGTGTGTTACTTTACCATCAATTGATGAATGAATTTTTGCTCCAAGTTTACCTTCCTCAATATCACCAATTAAATCATTTTTTGAAACAACATCACCTAAATTCACTAAAGCCTTTGCCGGAACACCCACATGTTGCTTCAACATTATTTTAACAGATTCTGGTTTAGGTTGTTCTTTAGTAAATGGTGTTTTTGAATCAAGGTGAGCAACATTTAACTTTTTCATTAACATCTTTAACGGGACCCTTCTTCCTTCATGAATCGGATGTACCTTAACCGGTTTAGGTTGTTCATATTTCATTCCTTGTTCTCTCATTTCAGCTTTTCCCTGGTCACAAGCTTCACGCGGGTAAAGGTCTTCAGGGCATGCGTACAATGAACACAAACCGCAGGAGCAGCAAAGATCTGCATATTGATTCCAAACTGAATTACCGGTTGTAGTAAATACTAAAGAGCGCATTACTTTATGAGGCTGAACATCATAACCTAATAAATATCTCGGACAAAATTCTGTGCAATATGAACATTGGTCACAGGCAGATTTACCAATTCTATTCATGCTCTGCATGTTTCTGTTCATTCTGTCAATGAGGTAATGATTTTTTGGCAAAACTATCAGCCCTGCACAAGTTTTGGTTACTACTTCGCTTAAATCAAATGTAAGTTTCCCCATTAACAATCCGCTTACAAAAATGCCGTAATCCTGAATTGTAGTGCCGCCAACAAAATCGATTATTTCACGGTAGCTTGTTCCAATGGGTACCCACATAGTTGAAGGATTTTTAACAGCACCTGCAACACAAATAAATTTCTCCGTTACGGGAATGCCCTCGTTTGCATTTTTTACATTATAAAATGTTTCAACGTTGTTAACTACACAGCCTACATCTAAAGGAATACCGTGAGGCGGAATGAGCCTTTTTGTTGCATGATATACTAATTCATATTCGTCACCCGAAGGGTAGAAATCACCTAAAAAACTCATCTCAATATTTTTATCACCAATACTATTTTCTATTGCTTCAATGGCTGCAGCGTTTTTAGTTTTAATACCGAAATAACCTCTCTTCGCTTTTGTACTGTAAAGCATCATTTCCATTCCTTCGAGAATCTCTTCAGGATGTTCACACATGATTTCGTAATCTTTATGAAGCAACGGTTCACATTCTGCTCCATTTGCCAAAACATATTCCACTTCGGATTTAGCTTTAATGTGAGTTGGAAATCCTGCACCACCGGCGCCAACAACACCTGCTTCAAATATTTTATCAGCTAATGACATTTAACTTTCCCTTTTCTTAATTACAACAAGTGTTTTATCATCTTGATATTTACTATTGGTTGTTGAAAATGTATTTACGTCGTCTAGAATTGTATAAACTAATTCTTTTGGTGTAACATGCAAATTCTCCAAAATTAAGCTTTGTAATCTCTCCTCTTCATAAAAATCGTACTCTCCATTTGCCGCTTCAGTAATTCCATCAGAATAAATTATGAGCATATCTCCAGGTTCAAAATTCAAACTATCTGTTTCATATTTTGAGTTGGGAGTAACACCTAATAAAGGACCAGTGGGCTCAAGTAAAGTGATTGTATTTTTAGCTTTGCTAACATAAATTGCCGGAGGGTGTCCTGCATTTGCATAAAGAAACAATCCTTTTTTATCCTTGGATATTTCACCATAAAACATTGTGGAAAATCTATCATCGCTAAAAATTTTGTTGATTAGATGATTTAGACGAAACATAAAAGGAGATATTTTTATTTCGAACATGCTTGCCATTCTGATTGCACCTGAAATATACATTGCTTCTGCAGCTGCACTTATTCCTTTTGAGGCGGCATCACCAACTACTATTGCCATACGATCTTCATCATCACCGATTTTTAAATAATCAAAAAAATCACCACCCAAATTTTCTGCGGGAATTGTAACTCCGAACAAATCATAATCATGAAACCTAAATTCGTGTTCAGGTAAAATACTCTTTTGAAGTTGTTTAGCTTTATCAATATCTGCTATTAAGTGCTGTTGGCTTTTGGACAAATGCCTTTCAAATAACTTTGACGTCAATATTGTTGAAACAATATTTAATGTATATCTCAATTCATCATCAATATGATCGCTGTTTAATGCCATTAAATATTGATAATAACTGTCTTCACCAATTTTTATTTTTTTGCCAATTCCTGTGGCAGAATATTTAAATATTCCTTTTTTTATTAGCTCTAAGTTTGTTTCATCTGCAAGAATTGTTCTTTCATTAGTTATCAATTTAAATATAGGATGGTTGTACAAGTGAAGAACAAAACCATTCTCAATTTCAAATGCGTCGCCAGTTTGATATAATAATTTATACGCTACATCGCTTTCGTCTAACTTCCAAATCCTACCACCGGATACATCAATTTCTTCATTATTTACTATTTGTATTAATATTTCATGAAGAAGATCGTGAAACGATTCAAAACTTTGTGAAGCCAATATTTCAATTGTTCTATATAATTTTCTTTGTTCCAATTAAAACCTATAATTAGATGGAAATATTTTTACTATGTTTTCTATTAATTTTTCTACTATTGTTTTAGTTTTTCCTTTATCTGAAAATTTCACCACATAATCTTCGATAGCATTTTTAATACCTATATCTTCTCCCTTTTCTTTGCTCAGGTAATATTTGTGAGTCATTATCTGAACATACAAGCTAACCGAATTTGTCTCCGGAAACAAATCCAATATACCAGACTTTTCAAACTCTACTATAATTGGTTTATAAATACGATCCATCCATTCAATTGCCGATATATCTAGCGGAACTTCCGAGTTAGCATGTTCGCTTAAGTACCATTTGTGTTCATCAATTTGTTTCTGAATTGATTCAAGAGAATTAATATCTGTAATTTCATAAAAGGTTTCTCTAACATCAATTTTTGTCTCATCTTCAAATTCTTTAATTTTATTAAGTAATTCATAATGTCCATTGTATTCTTTAAGAAAGAATTTTTTATCTTTCTTTAAAGAAATATGTGCACGATCAGCTCCTTGTTTGATATACTCTTCGTTAAAAAACCTTAGCGAATTAAAAAAATCTTTTAGATCTTCCTTCAAAAGTTCTTGAGAGATTTCCGGTAATATTTTTACAGATTCAGCATCAGCTAAGAATGCCTTCACTTCAGTAATAGAATTCCCTCTATCGTTTTGAACTTTTGCAAACTTGATTAGATTATTAGTCAGTGAAGCGTCACCCCAATAAATATTACGTATATGTAATTCTGCTAATAAATGGGCAACTGACTTATAAATGATTTTTCTATTCTCTTCTTTAAAATCCCATTTAAATAAAATTGAATGAGGAACTGATTTATCTTTAAGTATAGTTACTATAAAGGCTAAGTCCTCATCTAATCCTTTTATTGAAACATTTTCTTCATCACGCGAAATTACATAGCCAGCCGGTGTTAATGTGTGAATACCTCTTTTTAATAATCGAACGAATGTATCAACTTCAAAATATGCATTAACAGGAGTTGTTTGTTTAATTGCGAAGGAATAATTTTTTGTTTTTATAAAACGAACTATATGTTTTGACCTACCCTTGCGTATGTTTGTTATAAATTCAAATCCTTCTTCCTGCCATTCTTCCAAAGGAGTATCCCAGGGCAAATCTTTCAACTCATCTCTAAATGGTTGATATATATTAAATACTATATTTTCTTTAATCATTGTCATTCTGAATAAAACTTAATTACTTTTTCAATAATATCTATTGATGGTTGATTAAATTCTTTAGCACTAAGAGAATTCATAATACTATTACGGGTAGCTCTATAAACGCCCTTGGCAACATAGCCACCGCCTTCAAACACTCCAAGTTTGCCGTCATAGCTTGCTTCATCGGGAGTAGGAATAGGTGTTTCCTCTTCCAAAAGATTTTTCCATTTTGATTCAAAATCAACAAGTGTAGTAATGTTCACTTCCCAAGGTTCGACATCCAGCGGATAAAAATCTTCGTACGTGTAAGGATCAACATATTCATCAGCCAAACCAGCAAGTCCATGACCCAATTCATGAATAAAAACTTCTTCGGCAAAAGTATTGTTAACAGCAGTAATTGAATAGTAATTATAAATTGCACCACCACCGTATTTTTCAGAATTAGCTAAAATATAAATTTGATCATAAGGAGCGTTTGCAGCTAAATCTTTAACGGCATAAAAATCGTCAGTCATTAAATATCTTTCGCTATCAAATGTGTAATACTTTGAATTCAGAGCAGTATTCTTCCAAACAGAATCTCCGGGAATATCAACGCCTGAATCAATCGATGGTGCATTAACTCCCCAAACATTTATGTAATCTTTGTTTTCTTTAAAAGGCTGGTACTTCCACAGAGCATCAGTAAATTTTTTGCATGCTTCTTTAAATTTATCCATCTCTTCAGCTGTATAACCTTCAGGTAAAAGTACAATGTCATATTTAACTGAGTAATGGCCTGAATTGTGAACCTCAAAATTATCAAACTTCATTTTTCTTTCTTGGATAATGAAGTAGTCATCCGGATTAACTTCATGACCAAATAATTTGTAAAAATTATTTTGCTTGTCTCTTCCGTGTATTTCAACAACTACTTTGTTTTTAGGAAAAGGAAAAACAACCGACTCGCTATAAGCTTTTTTGTATTTCTTTGCTTCTGCTGTAGTTTGCCATTCTCGAAATAAACTTGAGAATCCTCTTGAGTAAATCAGTGATTTTGTTTCTGCATCAAAAACCATAACCATAAAATCGCCAAGATTAAGTTCGTCAACTAAGTTAGTTTTTGAACCTCCCCAATATGGTTCTTCAAGAAGTTTGTTAAAGACAAATTCCTCTACTTCATTATTCCCTAGTCGATAGTAATCCATCCTTAAAGATTTATCATAAAAGAACTCATTAAAGTTAACTTGCGCATTTATAACTAAGGTCAGTGATACAAATAAAATTATTTTTTTCATATGGATAACCAAACTATTTAAAATTGATTGTGCAAATATAAAAAAAAAGCCCTTATTTTAAGGGCTTTTGAGTATTAAATAATTGTTGACAAAATATTTAATTAAGATTCTCAATAATGCCCGCAAGTTCAATGTCCATAGGCGTTATTCCACCTTTACTATGGGTTGATAAGGTTATTTTCACCTTATTCCAAGAGTGAATTAAAATATCCGGATGATGATCCATTTTTTCAGATACACTCCCAATCGCAACAACAAAAGCAATAGTTTTCGTAAAATCTTTCAATTCATATTCTTTAATAATTGTGTTATCAACCTTTTGCCAACCAGGCAATTTAGCTAATGCATTTTTTATTTCGTCAATTTTTAAAAGTTTCATTTTACTCTTCATTAGTTACTATCTTCACTTGCTTTTGCTTCTTCTTCATGATCTATACTTTTATCATCTTCCGGCTTTTCTTCTTTTACATTTTCCTCAATTACAAAATATAATTCTTCAGTTTCAGGCTTATGTTTAACAAGTATCATGTCACCTTCTTTAAAGTGGCCAAGCAATACCTCTTCCGCAAGTGAATCTTCAACATATTTTTGAATCGCTCTTTTTAACGGCCTTGCACCATATTTTTCATCAAAACCTTTGTCAGTTAAAAACTTAATAGCAGTTTCGTCAAGCTGGATGTCATACTTGTTGTTTCTAACATTTTCAATTAGTTCTTTCATCTCGATTTCGATGATTTTTTCAATATCTTCTTTGGCCAGATTTCTAAATACAATGCTGTCATCAACCCTATTCAAAAATTCCGGATTGAATAACTTCTTCATTGCGTCTTCGACGGTATTTTTCAAATGTCCGTATTTGTCAGAAGTATCATCACTACCAAAACCAAATCCGCCTGTTGATTTTATCTCTTTTGTGCCCACGTTCGAAGTCATAATGATTATTGTATTCTTGAAATCTACTCTTCTGCCAAGGCTATCCGTTAATTGTCCGTCGTCCAGAACTTGAAGAAGAATATTAAACACATCCGGATGTGCTTTTTCAATTTCATCCAGCAACACTACTGAGTATGGTTTTCTTCTAACTTTTTCAGTTAGCTGTCCGCCTTCTTCGTAACCAACATATCCAGGAGGTGCACCAACTAATCTTGATACAGCATATTTTTCCATGTATTCGCTCATGTCAATCCTGATAAGAGCTTCTTCAGAATCAAATAAATATTTAGCTAATACTTTTGCTAGTTCAGTTTTACCAACACCTGTAGGGCCCAAGAAAATAAAGCTTCCTATTGGCTTTGTAGGGCTTTTTAATCCTGCTCTTGTTCTTCTTATTGCTTTTGCCAGTTTTTCAACTGCTTCATCTTGACCAACAATTTTTGATTTAAGGGCATCAGCCATTTTCATTAATTTTTCTGATTCAGCTTGAACAACTCTTGTAACCGGAATACCGGTCATCATAGATACAACAGTGGCAATATCATCTTCAGATACATCGTAAACTACTTCTTTGTTTGTGGCCTCCCATTCTTGCTTAGCTACTTCAAGATCACTTTGCAATGTTCTTTCCTGATCACGCAGTCTGGCTGCTTCTTCGAAGTCTTGTTGTTTTACAACTTGAGTTTTCTGTTTCTTTACTTCTTCAATTTGCTCTTCTAGTTTTAGAATTTCTTCCGAAACTGTGAAGTTACCCATATGCACGCGGGAACCAGCTTCATCTAAAACATCTATCGCTTTGTCAGGGAAGTATCTATCGGTAATGTATCTGTCAGCTAATCTAACTGCATTTTCTATAGCATCCTGAGAATATTTAACATGGTGGTGTTCTTCGTATTTAAATTTAATACTTTCCAATATCTGAATTGTTTCTGTTACTGTTGGCGGATCAACCATTACTTTTTGGAATCTTCTATCCAATGCGCCATCAGTTTCAACAAATTTTCTATATTCATCTAAAGTTGTTGCACCGATACATTGTATGTCGCCCCTTGCAAGAGCAGGCTTAAACATATTTGATGCATCAAGAGAACCAGTTGCACCACCAGCACCAACGATAGTATGTAACTCATCAATGAATAAAATTATGTCATCTGCTTTTTCTAATTCATTCATCAAAGCTTTCATTCTTTCTTCAAACTGTCCACGGTATTTTGTACCTGCTACCATTCCGGCTAAATCTAAAGTAACAACCCTTTTGTCTTGAAGAATTCTTGGTACTTTTCTATTTATGATTCTGAGCGCAAGTCCTTCTGCAATAGCAGTTTTACCAACACCAGGTTCACCAATCAATACAGGATTATTTTTCTTTCTTCTACTTAAAACCTGAGCAACTCTTTCAATTTCTTTTTCTCTTCCGATTACCGGATCAAGTTTATCATCAAGTGCTAATTTTGTTAAATCCCTTCCGAAGTTATCCAAGACAGGAGTTTTTGTTTTCTCTTTCTTTTTCCCCTGCTGTGTTTGAATCTTTGGTTTGTCCGGATTCTTGCTGCTCAGAATATTATTTAATTCTGATCTTGCACTTTCATAAGTAACATTAAACTGATGCAATATTTGAGTAGCAATATTATCTTCATCTCTTAAAAGAGAAAGTAATATATGCTCTGTTCCAATCACATCTGATTTGTAAATTTTTGATTCTATCTGAGTAATCTTTAAAACTTTTTCTGCTTGTTTGGTTAGTGGTATGTTACCAATAGTCAGAGTACCGCCAGCAGTTTTAACCGTATCTTCAATTGCTTTTTTTAGTTTTATAAGGTCTACATCTAAATTTCTTAAAATTTGGACTGCGACACCTTGACCTTCACGAATAATTCCGAGTAAGAGATGTTCGGTTCCAATATAATCATGGCCTAATCTTAATGCTTCTTCTCTACTTAACCTAATAACCTCTTGAACGCGTTCCGAAAAATTACCGTCCATTATTTCTCCTTTGTGTTTCGCTAGTAAACACTATATTTCCTAAAAATGTTTCGTAAATATAAAGATTGAGAGTCCTGTAATCAAGATTATAAAGTTTTGACAGAATTTTACAATCTTTCTGTGTTTAGACGCATTTAGTGAACTTATTATTCCTTTTTGTGATTTATCAATATTGTAATAGTCTTTGTACTTATTTATTTTAATAATTAGATTCCCAAACAAAATTTTCAATTAGGAGAAAAAATGGACGCTATAGCTGGATTATCCGGTATTGCAATATTTGTCATAGTTATTATTGTTTTACTATTTCTTTATTTAGTTCCGATAACACTTTGGCTTTCTGCACTATTTGCCGGTGTAAGAATTAAGATTGTCTCAGACCTGGTAGGTATGAGATTCCGTCGTGTACCACCTTCAGTAATTGTAAAAAGTAAGATTACTGCTTCAAAAGCCGGTATTTCAATTGAAACAGCTTTGCTTGAAGCTCACTATCTTGCTGGCGGTAATGTAATCAAGGTTGTGAACGCCTTAATTTCGGCAAACAAAGCAAACTTGGATTTATCATTTGAGAAAGCTGCAGCTATTGACCTAGCTGGCCGTGATGTTTTAGAAGCAGTACAAATGTCCGTGCTCCCAAAAGTAATTGAAACACCAATGGTTGCTGCTGTCGCAAAAGATGGTATCCAATTAAAAGCAGTTGCCAGAATTACCGTTCGTGCAAATATTGAAAGATTAGTCGGTGGTGCTACAGAGCAAACAATCTTAGCACGTGTTGGTGAAGGTATTGTTTCTACAATTGGTTCTAGTGCTTCACATAAAGATGTACTTGAAAATCCCGACTCAATTTCTAAAGTTGTATTAACAAAAGGTTTAGACGCTGGAACAGCATTCGAAATCTTATCAATTGATATTGCTGATGTTGACGTTGGAACAAACATTGGAGCTATTTTACAAACTGATCAAGCAGAAGCTGATTTGAAAGTAGCACGAGCCAAAGCTGAAGAAAGACGTGCGGCAGCGGTGGCATCGGAGCAAGAAATGAGGGCTGAAGTTGAAAAGATGCGCGCGAAAGTAGTTGAAGCTGAAGCTGAAGTTCCAAAAGCTATATCTGAAGCATTTAGATCCGGTAATTTAGGAATTATGGATTATTATAATCTCAGAAATGTTCAATCTGATACTGACATGAGAAACTCAATAGCCAAACCTGACGAAGATAAGGACAAGAAATCAGATGGGTGATATAATTGAAATAATAATCATTCTATTTTTTATTTTATCAGCTTTTGGCGGAATTTTTAAGAAAAAGAAACAACAAAGGCAAGAGATGGAGCAAAAGCCTCCATCTCCCAAGCCTTCTTCAGAAAAAACAAAAGATGTTTTTGAAGAACTCTTTGGAGTGAAATTTCCAGAAGAAGAAGAAACTCAGGTAGAAACTACTAGATACGAAACTCAAACTGAAGAAACTTGGGACCCTGAAACTGAGTTTTTTGGTGAAGCTCAAAAGGTAGAAAAACCTGAACCGCCAAGAATTGAAAGAAAAAAGCCTAAAATTGAGCCACAATACAAACCTTCTTGGAAGCAAATTAATTATGACAAATTAAATCGTCAAGAAGTCAAAGAATTGCAAAAAGAAGAAATTGATATTAAGGAACTTGTTAAGTCAAAATTAAAAATTAACAAAAGGGCTAACGAAATAAGAAATAAACTAAAGAATCAGAATTCAATTAGAGAGTTTATAGTTATTTCAGAGATTTTGAATAAACCCAAAGCACTTCGCAGATAATGGCAAAAAAGTACGTTCTTAAAAGAATTAACAAGACAGCGCAGATTCAACCGAAACAATTCGATGAATCTAATTTTTCTATAAATTATAGAAACCAGTTAAATGAAACTCAATATGAAGCAGCATCGGCAGTAGACGGAGCATATATTGTTATTGCCGGAGCAGGCACCGGTAAAACACGAACTTTAGTTTATCGAGTAGCCAGATTAGTAGAAATTGGTTACGATCCAAAATCTATTTTACTTTTGACTTTTACGCGTAAAGCTGCACGCGAAATGATGAACCGTGCAGCGGTACTTTTAGACCACAGATGTTCAAAAATTCAAGGCGGCACCTTTCATTCTTTTGCTAATCTGACCTTACGTAAATACGCTAAAACAATTAACTTAGACTCTGCATTTACAATTTTAGATCAAGGCGATAGTGAAGATGTAATTAACTTGATCCGTGGACAACTTCGACTAAATGAACTAAAAAAGCGCTTCCCGAATAAACAGACTATTTACAAAGTTTTAAGCCTTTCTGTTAACACTGGAAGATCAGTTGAGGATGTTATTGCTGAAGAATATCCCCATTTCTTAGAATATACTGACAAATTTATTGACATCAATAAAATTTTTGAGGATTATAAACGAAAAAATAGTTTATTAGATTATGATGATCTTTTAGTCTATTTACGTAAGTTTTTACAAGACTTAGGGCCAGCAGCTAAAACTTTACTTTCAACAATTCGTTTTACAATGGTTGATGAGTACCAGGATACAAATAAACTTCAATCAGACATTGTCTTAGGATTAGCTCAAATAAATAAAAATGTAATGGTAGTTGGTGACGATTCACAGTCGATTTATTCATTTCGTGGTGCAAACTTTAAAAATATCATGGATTTCCCTTATCTTTTCCCGGAAGCAAAATTAATTAAATTGGAAGAAAATTACCGGAGCACACAAGAGATCTTAAATCTTACAAATCATATTATATCGGGAGCATTGGAGAAATACCCCAAAAATCTCTTCACTGGGAATGAGAACGGAGAGCTTCCGGCTATAATTTCTGCTACTACGGAAAATATGCAGTCACGGTTTATTGTAGATAGAATTCTCGAATTGCGAGAAGAAGGAGTTCCGCTTAACGAAATTTCTGTATTATTTAGGTCATCATATTTCTCATTTGATCTGGAAATTGAATTAAACAAAGCCAATGTACCATATGTAAAATTTGGCGGAATGAAATTCATTGAAACAGCTCATGTTAAAGATATTCTTTCTTTCCTTCGAATTTCTGTAAACCCTAAAGATATTGTTAGTTGGTACAGAATTCTACTTTTGCACGAAGGAATTGGGCCCAAACGCGCTCAAGCTATTTTAGATGAAATTATGGGAGATAAACTCTCAATTGATCTTGAGCCAAATTCTGATATCGGTCAAAAATTTAAGAGCAATATTTATGAATTATTTAAAACTCTTGCGCATTTGAGAACAATGGAGAAATCACCTACTCAAAGAGCGGATTTTGTAATGGGTTATTACGAACCGCTTTTTGTAAATAAATATGATGATTTCAACAAGCGAAGAAAAGATCTCGAAATATTTATGAACATTTCTGAGAATTATAATGATTTAGAAGAATTTCTCGCTGATATGGCACTTGAACCGCCATCAGATAGTGTCGTAGATATTGAAGGTACTGATAAAGAAAACGAATATTTAACTCTATCCACAATACACTCATCAAAAGGATTGGAATGGCATTCCGTATTTATTATTCATGCAATAGAGGGTTTCTTCCCTTCCAGTCAATCTTTTGAAAAAATTGAACAATTAGAAGAAGAAAGAAGACTCATGTATGTAGCTTCAACTAGAGCTAAGAAGAATTTATATATTTCCTACCCGATGAATATTTTTGACAGACATCAGGGAATGACATTTTCAAAACCTTCAAGATTTATTGAAGGCATCCAAGATGATCTTGCTGAAGAATGGCTGCTGGAAGAAGAATTTTGACATTTATTATGAGTTCTGTGACTAAAATAACATGCTTACTTATCCTCTTTTACTCCTTCCTAATTTCCCAAACCAATAAATGCAATTATTGTAAAGAAGAAATTAAAGGTAAATATTTACAGGCAGATGGTAAAAAATACCACCCAAATCATTTCATTTGCGATCATTGCAAAAAACCTATCAACTCATCTTATGTTGATAATGATGACAAAGTGTATCACCAACATTGTTACAATGAAATTGCATATGATAAATGTGATGTTTGTAATGATCCTTTAATTGGAAGCTATATTATTGATTCCCACAATTATAAATACCATCAAAAACATGAAAGAGAATACAAAATATGTGACATTTGCGGAAGATTGATTACAAACAAAATTTCATCTGGCGGAGTAATTCTTAATGATGGCAGAAATCAATGCAATATTTGTAAAAAAGAATCTTTTAAAAGTGTAAAGTTATATCAGAGTTATCTTTCCGGCACAATAAGTAAACTTAGTACAATTGGAATAAAGATCGATCGCAATAAAGTAAGTATAAAGTCTGTAGATAGAAACGAACTTAAAGATGCGGCCGGTTCTATTTATTCTAAAAATATGAAAGGTTTTTGCAATAGTAGTTTGAAGAAGGATGCTAAAGGAAGGATTGTCAGTTCAAAGCATATTATATATGTATTAAACAATATGCCCCCCGAATACACTGAATCGATAATAGCACATGAACTTTTTCATACATGGATACGAGAAAATACAAATATTAAGCATACTGATCAACTTGAAGAGGGTAGCTGTAATTTTATAAGCTACCAGATAATGAAAAAAAGAAATAATTATAATTCCAGAGTTATTCTTAAAAATTACGAAAATGATCCATCACATATTTATGGAGATGGATTTAGAAAAGTAAAAAATAAATTCAACGGAAAATACATAGTTGAGTTGTTAAATTATCTTAAAAGGTTTGATTCAATCTGAAGTTAAAACTGGTAGTTTAATCCTATTGACAAAACGGCTACACCCATTTGTTCAAAATATTGATTTTCTTTATTTGTGATTGATACCATAATTTTAGGATTTAAAATAAAACTTTTGCCAACCAAGATGTCTAACCCAAATCCTAAATCAATGTAAGTTATGAATAAATCCACATCCGATTCTAATTCATCTAAAATTACTTCCCCGCTTACAAAATGTTGAGAAACTCCTAATTCAATATTTATTGGACTAGTACTCCAGCTTTTAAAAAGTTTTCTAAATTTGGCTTTTATTCTTACTCCTAAGATATAACTGGAATAATTGCGGGTTGCATAGTCTGCAATTGGTAAGGGTTTGTTTATGAAATCATTCCAATAAGCGACAACTAAAATCCAATCTAGAGAAGGAGAGAAAAATTGATCATTATAATTAATCTCAAAATATGGCGAAACACTTATATCATTTTGATAAATAAGTGAATAGTTACTTGTAGCGCCAAATCTAAATCCGATTGATTTTGTTTTTTCTTGAGCTTGATTTATTATCGGAACAATAAAAACAAAAAGCAAAATAATCTGACTAAATTTCTTCAAGATGATCTTTCTTAAAATTGGTATAAAACCCCGACTGAACCGGCAATCCTATTAATCGGATAAACAAGATCTCCGTTTTCCAATAAAGAATATCTCACAATTCTTGAGTTAATATAAAATCTATTGAAAAATTTTATTTCAATTTCAATTCCTAAATCAAAATAAGTTAGCATATCATAGTTGCTGCCGGAATGAAAGGCTTGAATAGGAACTGGAGAGTCATATCTTACTTCTTTAAAATTGTTGAAATGATATGAAATACCACCGATTAAGTTAATGGGTAAATTCAATTTATGATAAATAAAGTTTGGCGATACACTAAATCTGAAACCAAAAACGTAACTGTAAAATGCTTTATCTTGCCTGCTTTTTGTAACAACAAAATCATTCCAATAACCGGCATATATTTGAAAGGTAGAATATCCTGAAAATATTTTTCTAGAATACCCAAACTCAAAATATGGTGCGTAAAAAATTTCTTCTTCGGACTGCGCAAAATTTCTAATCATACCGACATTTACGTTTAGTAAATCTAATTTCTCCTGTGAATAGAAAATTGATGATGATATAACGTAAAAGACAAATAGGAGTTTTATTTTCACTTTTTCTAATTATTTTTGATTATTATCAATTAGGAATTTCTAAAAAGATTTACACATCTATTTAATATTGTAGGTCTCAAAAATAAAGAGAAATATTAGTCACTTGACCAAGATATCTGTTATAATAGCCGCTAAAAACGAGGAACTGAATACCCCAAATCTTATAGAAAAATTAAAAGCTATTAATTATCCGTCTGAAAGCTTCGAGATAATTATTGTTGATGATGATTCATCAGATTTCACATTCGATATTACAAAAGAACTAATCTTAGGTTATCCAAATTTTAGAATTATTTCCGCTAAAGAAAAAAAACTTCCCGGCAAAAAAGGTGCACTTGAGATTGGTGTAGAAAACTCAAAATTTGACCATATCATGATTACTGATGCTGATTGTTTGCCAGAAAAAGATTGGCTGATAAAATTTTCAGAAAAATTTTCAGAAGGTTTTGAATTCGTTTTTGGAATTGCCCCTTACATTCAAGAAAAAGGTCTTGTTAATAAAATTACTTGTTTTGAAAATCTGCGCACTCAGCTTTTAACTTTCACTATGGCAAAGCTGGAACTTCCCTTTTCATGTGCTGCTAGAAGCATGGGCTATAAAAAATCTGTATTAGAAAAAATTGGTGGCTACTCCAACACCGCAGATAAACTCAGCGGCGATGACGATTTGCTAATCCGCGAAGCTGTGAGGCATAATTTAAAAGTCGGAACAGTTGAAGGCAAATCCGCTTTTGTTTTTACTAAATCAAAAAAATCATTCAAAGAATATTTCAAGCAAAAGGCACGTCACTTCTCTACTTCCACTTCCCTTTTATTCAAGCAGAAAATATTACCAGGCCTTTGGCATTTTACCAATTTATTGTTTTTCATTTCCCCTTTGTTCTCTATAATTTCTCCTCTCTTTTTAATCATGTTTTTTTTAAAACTATTTATAGATATTATCACAGTTCAATTGATTCAAAAAAAATTCGGTTATAAATTTTTGGTTTTAGAAACTACTTATTTACAAATAATTTATGAAGTATTTTTGATAGTTCACTCAATAAATAGCATTGCAAAGAAAACCGATTGGAAATAAATTAATCCTTTCATTAGAAAACATTAACAACTATTTTTGTAAAATATTTTTTGGAACGGATTTTCCGACCTTTATTATTTAGGAGCCCATTTTATGATGCAGTTTATTGCCCATCAAACACCTCAAGATACCGGATGGATTGAAGTTATATGCGGTTGTATGTTTAGCGGTAAAACAGAAGAATTAATTAGAAGATTACGCCGAGCACAAATAGCAAAACAAGATGTGAAAATTTTCAAACCCAAAATAGACGAACGCTACGAAAAGAAAAAAATTGTTTCCCATTCAGAAGCCTCTCTTCCATCAATAGCAATAAGTAAGTCTGTTGAAATTTTGAAGCATTCAAAAGATGCAGATGTGATAGGTATTGATGAAGCTCAGTTTTTTGATGATGATCTCGTTGAAATTTGTAATCATTTAGCTGACGAAGGCAAAAGAGTAATTGTTGCAGGATTAGACAAAGACTACAAAGGTGTGCCTTTCGAACCAATGCCACAACTATTAGCTGTCGCCGAGTATATTAGCAAAACGCTTGCGATCTGCATGAACTGCGGAAACCCGGCAAATATGACACAAAGAAAAGTTGAATCTCAAGAAAGAGTGCTTGTCGGAGCTTTAGATAGCTACGAAGCACGCTGCAGAAAGTGTCACTACATTCCCGAATCTGAAGAAGAAGAATAAAGGTTAAATATGGATATCGTTTCTGTATTAAGAGGTATCATTGGAATTTTGGTAATTGTTGGAATCGCTTATTTATTTTCTAACAACAGAAAAAAAGTAAACTGGAAATTAGTTGGTACAGGCTTGAGTATCCAATTCATCTTTGCGATATTTATTATTAAAGGTGAAGTTTTAGCCGTTTATTTTTCTCCACTAGGCTGGCCTAAAGCATTTTTCTCTTTTATAAGCGGCTTCTTTGTACTGCTTTTAGATTTTACAACCGAAGGTTCAAAATTTATTTTTGGTGATCTTTCTTTAGCCCCCGGAACACCACAAAGTTTAGGATTCTTTTTTGCCTTCCAAGTATTGCCGACAATAATTTTCTTTGCCAGTTTAATGGCTGTTTTATACCACCTTGGAATTATGCAGAAAGTTGTTCAGGGTATGGCTTGGGTAATGTCTAAACTACTTGGCACAAGTGGTGCTGAATCACTTTCATGTTCAGCAAATATTTTTGTGGGACAAACAGAAGCACCTTTAATGATTAGACCTTTTTTGAAGGGATTGACAAAAAGTGAATTAGTCACAATAATGACAGGCGGGATGGCAACTATTGCCGGCGGAGTAATGGCAGCATATATACAAATGCTAAGTGTCGCTTTTGCTGATGCAATGGGAATTAGCATGGAAGATGCACGTTTGCTTTTTGCAACTCATTTGCTGAGTGCTAGCGTTATGGCCGCACCAGCAGCGTTAGTTTTGTCAAAAGTAATTTTCCCCGAAACTTCAGAACCGGAAACACAAGGTACGGTAAAAGTTCATGTTGAAAAAACATCGTCAAATATAATTGATGCTGCTGCTTCCGGTGCAGGTGATGGCCTTAAGTTAGCTGCAAACGTTGGTGCTATGCTTTTAGCGTTTATCGCTTTAATCGCCACTACAAATTATATATTTGATTGGATCGGAGATTTGACCGGACTTAACACAATTTTGATGGAAGCTTATGGCAAGCCTTTGAGTCTGCAATTATTATTAGGAATGGTACTTCAATTTGTAGCAGTAGCAATTGGTGTTCCTTGGGAAAATGCTCTTGAGTTTGGCAGCTTAGTGGGCTCAAAAGTAGTTTTGAATGAATTTGTTGCTTACTTCGAATTAAGTAACCTTATGCAAACAAAGCAACTAATTGACGAGAAAACAATTTTGATGGCTACTTACGCTTTGTGCGGATTTGCTAATTTTAGTTCTATTGCAATACAGATTGGCGGCATTGGGCCATTAGCGCCAAATCAAAAAGAGAATTTATCAAAACTTGGCTTGAAGGCTGTTCTTGGCGGCGTGCTCGCAACTTTATTAACAGCAACATTAGCAGGAATTTTATTCTGATGGTAGACATAAATTTTAAATATGCACCTCTTATTGAAGAGTTAGAAAAAATTGTTCCTTTTGAACCTGAACTGGCAATTATACTTGGCAGTGGTCTGGGTGACTTTGCAGAGAAAGTAAATGTTGTAAAAACGATATCCACAGATTCTCTTCCCGGTTATCCGGTTTCAACAGTTGCCGGTCATAAAGGTAAAATTCACTTTGCTGAATACAAAAATAAAAAGTTGCTTGTTTTTCAAGGTAGAATACACTTTTATGAAGGCTATAGAATTTCTGAATGTATTGTACCTGTTCATATTGCAAAAAAAATGGGCTGTAAAAAAATATTACTTACAAATGCTGCAGGTGGAATTAACCACGAATACGAACCTGGCGATCTAATGCTCGTTCAGAATTTTAATTCGATTAATATTATGAAAGAATTGTCAGAGTTAGTTGGACTGGCAAATATAGATCAAAGAAATGATTTGCTAGACTTCCCTTGTAAAGAGTTAAATCAGAAAATTCTTGAAGCATCATTTATTGAAAAAGTTGACCTTCAAAAAGGATTATACTGGTTTGTTAAAGGCCCAAGTTATGAGACACCGAGTGAAATAAGAATGTATTCAAAATTGGGCGGTGATGCAGTTGGTATGTCAACTGTTCACGAAGCATATTTTGCCCATGTGAATAAAATGAAGGTTTGTTCAATTTCTTTGATAACCAATAAAGCTGCAGGCTATACAAGTGAAAAGCTTTCACATCAGGAAGTTATTGAAGTAGCAAACCTGGCAAAAGAAAAACTTGAAAGGCTAGTAAAAAGATTTATTATGTTGTTGTAATTATTGATGCAGCAGAAACAACTGCTGTTTCTGTCCTCAATCTATTTCCAGTTAATTTGACAATTTTAACATCATCCAACTTTTCTAATTCCTTTTGAGAGATTCCACCTTCAGGACCAAATATAAAATAATACTTTTTATCAGACTTAAAACTTTCGCGTTGAGAATTCACAAAGTCTACGAAACTTACTTCAGCTTTTTGATCAAACAATATTTTGATTCCCTCAAGTTCAACAATGTCATCAATGTGATTCTTAAAATTTATCTCAGGCATAAAACTACGTAAAGACTGTTTCATTGCTGCGATAACAATTTTTTGCCAGCGAATTAGTTTTCTTCCTTTAACTACACTTTTATCAGCATCAAAAATTAAAAAATTTGAGATTCCCAATTCGACTGACTTCTCTAGTGCATATTCAAAACGGTCATTACTTTTTAATCTTGGCAAGCATAAATAAACATTCTCAAAATTATCTTCGTAAAGATAAGACTCGATTACTTTCGCAGTTATCAAATTAGAACTAACTTCATTTAACTCCGTTTTATATATTTTCCCTTCGCCATTTGTAACATATATAACATCATCCTTCCTATGCCTCATAACTGTGGCAATATGTCTACATTCATCGCCTTCTATAAACAATTCATTTTCTTTTATGTGGTTTTTTGTTGTGTAATAGAGTTCAACATCTGAAAGGAAATCGTTATTCACTATATAGTCTCCAAAATATAAACAGCTTAAAATAGTTAAAAAAATCAAATTAATAAGAATTTTCAATCTTTTGGTTGACAAAATAAAAAATAATTGATACATTTGAAACGTTTCAATTATTATTGAACTCATATTCTATTTCAACTTCTGTACAACAAATAAAGAGAGAAAAAATGTTAAATAAATACTTTAGTGAAATATCAACTCCAATCAAATATGAAGGTAAAGATTCAAAAAATCCATTGGCGTTCAGATATTATGATAAAAGTAAAGTAGTTGCCGGTAAAACTATGGCTGAACATTTAAGATTTGCTGTTAGCTATTGGCATACTTTCAAAGGTGATGGTACGGACATTTTCGGTGGAACTTCTTTTGAAAGGCAATGGAATCAACATAACAATAGCATGGACAATGCGAAAGCAACACTTGAAGCTGCATTCGAATTCTTTCAAAAATTAGGAATCGATTATTACTGCTTTCACGATAGAGATATTGCTCCAGCCGGTGAATCATTTGTTCAATCTTGCAAAAATTTAGAAGAAATTGTTGAACAAGCAAAAGTAATGCAAAATGATACCGGAGTTAAACTTTTATGGGGAACAGCTAATTTATTTAGTAATCCTATTTATTCACAAGGTGGTGGCACAAATCCTAACGCACACATAATGGCGCAAGCTCTTGCTCAAGTGAAAAATGCAATAGATGCTACAAAAGAATTAGGAGGCGAAAACTATGTGTTCTGGGGTGGTCGTGAGGGTTATGAAACATTATTGAATACTGATCTCAAAAAAGAACAAGATCATATGGCTAGGTTTTTTGAGATTGTAATCGATTACAAAAAGAGAATAGATTTTGAAGGTCAGTTTTTAATTGAGCCAAAACCGGCAGAGCCAATGAAACATCAATACGATAGTGATGCCTCAACTACACTTTCTTTCCTTCGTGCATACGGATTATTGGATCATTTCAAACTAAACATTGAAGCAAATCATGCTACACTTGCCGGACACACTTTTGAACATGAATTAGCAGTAGCTTCTGTTGCTGGGAAACTTGGAAGTGTAGATGCAAACCGCGGAGATTACCTCCTTGGTTGGGATACAGATCAATTCCCTAATGACCTTCACTCTATCACCTTAGCAATGATAATAATATTGAAGCAAAATGGACTTGGAACCGGAGGACTTAACTTCGATGCAAAGGTTAGAAGAAGTTCTTATGACACAATCGATCTTTTCCATGCACACATTGGAGGAATGGATGCTTTTGCCAAAGGTTTACTAATAGCTAATCAAATAATAGAAGATAAAGTGCTTGATGACTTTGTTGACGATCGTTATTCAAGTTTCAATGAAGGAATTGGTGCCGATATAATAAATGGTAAAGTAAATCTAGAACAAATTGAAGACTGGGTAAAAGAAAATGATAAACCGCAGTTAAAAAGTGGTAGACAAGAAATGTTAGAAAATATTATTAATTCATACATCTTTTAATTATTGGGGAAATTATGTCCGAACAGATTCCAAAGAAAATTAGCTACGAAGAAGAAATTCCTGCCTATAAAGATTCTATGCTTTCTATTGATGATCGCACAAAAGATCTTTTGTTAAGAATGACACTGGAAGAAAAAGTTGCTCAAATGCAATGTATCTGGGAAACAAAAACAGATACAATTTTAGATGAAAAAAATTGTCTTGACTTCGACAAGCTAAGGAAAAATCTGCCTTGCGGCATTGGACATATTGGAAGATTAAGTGATACTGGGGAAGGACTTAATTCATTGGGGAAAGGTGTTGGTCCAGTGGAAATGGTTGAAATGGCTAATGCTTTGCAAAAGTTTTTCTTAGAAGAAACTCGTCTCGGTATTCCAGCTTTATTTCATGAGGAATGTTTACACGGATTAGCTGCAGTCCAAGCAACCAGCTATCCCCAACCTATCGGAATGGCTGCAACATTTAATCCGGGATTAATAAGGGAAATTTATTCTTCTATCTCTGAAGATACCCGTAACAGAGGGGCTCACCAAGCATTAATGCCGGTTTTGGATGTTGCAAGAGATGCACGTTGGGGACGAGTTGAAGAGACTTTCGGTGAAGACCCATTCTTGATATCCAAAATGGGAATGGCTGCTGTTAACGGTATTCAAAACGATGGTAACATCAATAATAAATCAGGTTTACTCGCTACTTTAAAACATTTTGCTGTTCATGGTCAACCGGAATCTGGCACCAATTGTGGCCCGGCAAATTATTCGGAAAGAATAATTCGAGAAGTTTTCCTATTCCCTTTTAAAGAAGCAGTTCAAAAAGCAAAAGTAAGAAGTATTATGCCTTCTTATAATGAAATCGATGGAGTACCATCACATGCCAACAAATGGCTACTTACAGATGTATTGAGAAATGAATGGGGATTTGAAGGATTTCTTGTTTCCGATTACTATGCTATTTCCGAATTATATTGTAAAGAAGAAACAACAGGTCACTACTTAGCAAGCAATTATGACGAAGCTGGAGCACTAGCTGTGAGAGCGGGTGTAAATCTAGAAATGCCTGATCCAAAATCGTATAAGAATTTAAGCAAATTAGTAGTAGATAAAGTAATCAACGAAACTGAAATTGATAATCTTGTTTACTCTATTTTAAAATCAAAATTTGAACTTGGGCTTTTTGATGATCCATATATCTGGAAGGAAAAAGAGTACTTCACTTCAAAACTTGAGAGCGATAGAGTATTGGCTCTTAATGCAGCTAGGGAAACTATTACACTATTAAAGAATAAAAATGAGTTATTGCCTCTTGATAGAAATAAAATTAAAAAGCTTTCTGTGATTGGCCCTAACGCAGATAGAGAATTATTGGGTGGATATAGCGGAGTTCCGAAGTATAATGTAACTGTGTTAGAAGGAATCAAAGAAAAAGTTGGAAATGATATTGAAGTACTTTATAGTAAAGGATGTGAAATAACTATCGGTGGTTCTTGGACAGATGATGAGGTTGTTTTACCTGCTAAGGAAGATGATGCAAAATTACTTGAAGAAGCAGTAAATGTAGGCAAACAATCAGATGTAATAATCTTAATCTTAGGTGGAAATGAACAAACCTCTCGTGAAGCTTGGAACAAAGAACATATGGGAGATAGAACATCATTAGAATTAATTGGGAATCAAAATAAATTAGCACAAGAATTAAAAGCTCTTAGGAAACCAATAGTTGTTTTATTATTTCATGGCAGACCGAATTCCATTAACTATATTTATGAAAATATCGATGCAATACTTGAATGCTGGTATCTTGGACAGGAATCAGGTCATGCTGTTGCTGATGTTATTTTTGGTGATTTTAATCCTGGTGGCAAATTACCAATTTCCATACCTCGTTCAGTAGGACATTTACCATGTTTTTATAATCACAAGCCTTCAGCGCGCAGAGGTTATTTGTTTGATGATACTTCTCCCTTATTACCTTTTGGTTATGGATTAAGTTACACTAAATTTTCTGTAGATAATTTACTATTAGATTCCTACACAACTACTAAAGACAAATCAGTAAATGTTTCTATTGAAGTTAAAAATGAAGGCGAAATAAAAGGTACTGAAGTAATACAATTATACATTAGAGATTTAGTAAGCTCTGTAACCAGACCAATAAAAGAACTAAAAGGATTTGAGAAAGTCTCACTAAGTCCTGGTGAAAGCCGGATAGTTACTTTCGAAATAACCCCTGAACTGCTTTCATTTTATGATATCAATATGAATTATATCGTAGAACCAGGAGAATTTGAAATAATGGTTGGTAATTCATCAAGAGATGATGATTTGCAGAAAATCATTCTGAATGTAGTTTGATAAAAATTTTTGGTCATTTAAGATTTACCTACTTTATTTATAAGTTCATCAACCTGCCAATTATCACAAATACCAAATGTATTATTTGTGAGGAAGTTATGAAGATAAAAAAAACAATACTATTAAGTTTATTTACTATTTCGATTTTATTCTCGCAAGAATATCAGCAACGCACAAATTATAACCAATACCTTGAACCAGTTGATAAAATACTACACGGTGCTGGTCAAGATCCGGGACAGATTGGAGGTGTCGGTAAAGATGGATTTGCAAACTATTGGGAAGTAATGGAGGAAAATGAAAAGCCAATAGTATACATGTATTATGAAAGCCTTTTTAATATTGGTACTAATTGGGCTAGCAAGCTCAAAAGTGCTCTCTCTCCTTTCAAGGATAAAATGATAGTAATTCAATTTGGTTTACAACTAGTTGGTGCTACAGAGGTAATTCCCAATGGTGATCTCGATAAAGATATTGAAGATTTCTTAGATGGCGTTGAAGAATTAGGCTTACCGGTTTATGCCCGACTCGGATATGAATTTAACGGTTTGTCTTGGAATGGCTACCAGCCTCAACCTTATAAAGAATCCTTTATTTACCTTACAAATAAAATTAGAGAACGTGATTTAGAAATTGCTACTGTTTGGAATTATGTTCCCGACCCAACTCAACCATCAAATTTTATGAATTACTATCCGGGAGATGAATATGTAGATTGGTGGTCAATCAATTATTTTGATGTTTCGCAATTAAGCAATTCTCTTTCTGAAGCTTATTTAGACAGTTCTGAAGCACATGGTAAACCGGTATTAATAGGTGAATCAACACCAAAAGGGGTTGGAGTATTAAACGGACAAACAAGCTGGGATACTTGGTTTTCTCCTTTCTTTAATTTGTTGAAGAATGAACCAGGGATAAAAGTTACAGGCTATATCAACTGGAATTGGGCAGAATTTCCCCAGTGGTCAACCTGGGGTGATACAAGGTTAGAGAAAAATGAAATTGTAGTAAATAATTTCAAAACTGAGATGGATGATTCAGTTTATTTTCATGCCGTATCGGAAAAAGAGTTTAGAGAATCGCTCGGGGCAAATGAATCAATCCCCCCCCCTTTAGTTAATAGTGTGGAAGTAAATAATTCTTCCTTCCCCGCTGTGGTAAGGTGGAATCAAGTAGAAGATGAGTCCGGGATTTCACGTTACTTAATTTATAATAATGGCGAGTTGTACAATTACACAAAAAAAACAGAATCAGTATTTATAAATGCCACGCCCGGTGAAAATATGAGCATAACTGTTTCTGCCGTTGATCGTGCAGGTAATGAGGGACAGGTTTCATCGGTAATAAATTTTGTTGCACCACAAATTTCGGATAATGATAATTTATTAGGTAATGGTGATTTTGAATTAGGTAAAGATAGTTGGAAGTTTCCAATCTTTGATGCAAACGCTCAAGGTAGATTTGATATTGATGAGGCGGGATTAATAAACGGAAATAATTCTGCTAAAATTACTACTCAGCAAACAACAAACATTAACTTTCACATGCAGTTAAGGCAACCGCTTAAAGTAATTTCTGGGAAAAATTATGTTCTGTCATATTCAGCAAGAGCAAATACACAAACTACTATAGAAACATGGCTACAACAAGCTGAATCTCCTTTTGCCGCATATCTCGAAACAGAAATTGAATTAACTACTGAAACTCAGACTTTTACCGACACAGCATTTGTATCCCAAGATGATAGTGTATTTGTAACTTTTATGGTGGGGAACTCCGGACTTGCGGAAATTTGGATTGACAACGTAATCTTAATTGAATACGAAGAAATAGTTGAAATGGATGAAGTAATTATTAATGGTGAGTTTGATTCCGGTTATGATTCTTGGAGTTTAACTCCATTCGTACCTCAAGCTAGTGGTACTTTACAAATTGATGACACAGGACAACTCTCAGGAAATAACAGTGCTCATATTACTATAACAGCTAATACTGGAACAAACTGGCATTTACAACTTGAGCAGCCTCTTAGTGTTAAAGGTGGACATACTTATGCAATTAGTTACCAAGCAAAAGCAGCAAGCGCAACAATAATGGAAACATGGCTGCAAAAATCGGCCTCTCCTTTTACTGGTTATTCGCAATCAAATATTTCTTTAACAACTGAAGCACAGTTTTTTACTGATACTGCATTTATTCCAAACGATGATAATGTATTTATGCGTTTTATGTTTGGTACATCCGGATTAGCAGAAATTTGGATTGACGCTGTTTCGATAGTTGATTTGGGAGAAACTGTTACTGCTATTGACGATAACTATTTTATGAATAGTGTTCCCACAGAGTATAAATTATTTGCACCTTATCCAAATCCGTTTAACCCAAGTACTACTATAGAATATTATCTATCTGAACCAGCATATACAAAAATTATTGTTTACAATATTGTTGGGCAGAAAGTAACAGAACTTGTAGATAGTTTTCAGTCATCCGGAAAATATTCCATCAATTGGAATGCTTCAAATTTATCTAGCGGGATTTATTTTATTCAATTGATTTCTAATAACTATATTGAAATTAAAAAAGCTCTTTTACTTAAATAGAAAGTGATCATTAATATGCTTAAAAAAGGAATTATACTTTTATCATTTATAATAATTTCTTTCCTATTTACAAATTGCAAAAATGAAAAGGAATTTAAACGGCCGGATTATGTCCCAGGAGAAAATAAAGTACTTGTATTTGTCGGCCAGGACAACGAGTCGGTAGGTGGCAACGATAGATTTAATAATGGTTACGTAGACAATGTTGGATTACCAGCCGGCGTTACTCACTATATTGGTTTTCGCCAGGATAGCGCAGGTACTCCTTTCATTCAAGGTATGGACAAAGAAGTAACTTGGGGTGCAGGCCCAATGAATCTCAAGTATTATCTGGATTCTCCTCAACTGAAGAATACAATTGTGCATTTGTCAATTGACTTTGTAGACCATGACTCATTGCTTGCAGTGGGTAAATTGGATACTCTTGTTGTAGAGATGGGAAACCTAATTAGACGATATAATGATAGACCATTCTTAATCAGGATCGGATATGAATTTGACGGTTCTTGGAATAATTATGATTCTGTTTACTTTAGGCAGTCATTCAAACGTGTTGTTGATATTTTAGAAAGAGAAGCAGTTAAAAACTTTGCTACAGTTATGGCTTCTTCTTCCTTTTTGGTCGACTCAACTTTATGGTCTAACTATTACCCAGGCGATGAATATGTTGATTGGTGCGGTTATTCCTATTGGGGTGGCAATCCTCTTTCAGATACTTGTTCTACTATTCAGTTTGCGTTGAAACACAATAAGCCTTTGTTCATTGCAGAGATTGCACCTCGTGGTCATTTTTTCGATGATGAGGATGGCAAAGAGTTATGGGAAGCTTGGTTTGAAGTATTTTTTGAACATATAAATGATAACATAAAGCATGTAAAAGCAATATCATATATAAACTGCGACTGGGATAATCAACCTATGTGGAAAGGCCAAAACTGGGGTGATACACGAATCGAAGCAGATGAATATATTTTAGAACAATGGCTCAATAAAATGAAAGATCCAATCTTTATTAATGGCGACGATAATGTGTTTAAAGAGATTGGGTTTAATTAATTTCCGGAGAAACTGATGACAAATTCTGTCCAATTATCACTAAAGGAAAAAATAGGTTATAGTGTTGGTGATACAGCATCCAATTTATTCTTCCAAACTTTCATAGTTTTTTTGCCAATCTTTTATACAGATGTATTTGGGATTTCAGCCGCAGCAATTAGTACAATGTTTTTGGTAACTCGAATATGGGATGCAGTCAATGATCCCATTATGGGAATGATTGCTGACAGTACAAATACAAAGCGAGGCAAGTTCAGACCTTTCATTTTATGGATGGCTGTACCCTATGGTGTTATTGGAATGTTGATGTTTACTACACCTGATTTTTCAGAAAATGGAAAAATCATTTATGCATATTTAACTTATACACTAATGATGATGGCCTACACTGCAGTTAATGTTCCCTACTCTTCATTGATGGGTGTAATAAGTCCGAGTTCTGAACAAAGGACAGTAGTTTCTTCTTTTAGATTTATAGCTGCTTTTGTTGGCCAATTGATTGTAGTTACAACAACTTTAAAGTTAGTTGAGTTGTTTGGAGATGGCGATAATCAGTTAGGTTGGCAAATGGCAATGGGATTATTTGCCGTTATTGCATCAATACTTTTTGTTATTACTTATTCAACAACAAAAGAGAGAGTACCTGCACCAAAAACGCAAAAAAATTCATTCAAAAAAGATGTGAAAGATTTATTCAAAAATAGGCCATGGCTTTTAATTGCCGGAGCTACAATTTTTCAATTAACTGCATTAGTTGTAAGAGGTGGCTCAATTTCATTTTACTTTAAATACTTCATTCAAGATCAACAAATAAACTTATTCGGAAGCTTAATTGCTCTTAGTATTGAGTCCTTTACATCGTCTTTTTTGATGATTGGTTCTTTGGCAACAGTTGCTGGTGCTGTACTAGCAAAATGGTTTTCAAAAGTAATTGGTAAAAAAAATACATTTGCTTGGTTTTTGTCAGTTAGTTCATTGCTGAATATACTTTATTTCTTTTTCGAACCAACAAACGTTTATCTAATTTACTTATCGCAAATAGTTCTTTCATTTTTATTGGGCCCGGTTGCTGTATTGCAATGGGCAATGTACACTGATACTGCAGATTATTCAGAATGGAAAAACAATAGAAGATCAACAGGACTAATCATGTCCGCTTCCCTTTTTGCATTAAAGCTGGGTGTTTCCTTTGGTGGAGCTATAATCGGTTGGACATTAGCTTATTATGGATTTGAGGCAAATGTTGAACAATCTGCAGAATCAATTATTGGCATAAAATTATTGATGAGTTATATTCCTGCTGTAGCTGGTGTACTTGGCGGAGCTATTATGATTTTCTATCCATTAAATAATTCAAAACTTTTAGAAATAGAAAATGAACTAATATCCAGAAGAAAAGAAGTCGAAGTAAATCTTACTTAGAAATTTTCTTTGTAGATTCTCTAACTACAAATTCTGTTTCTAATTCGATTCTTTCAGTAGGAAGTATTTTTGATGACTCAATATTCTTTATGAGAATTTCAGCAGCCTTTCTTCCCATTTCTTTTTTAGGTGCTCTAATTGTTGTTAGAGGTACAGGATAAAGTTGTGAATAATAAATATCATCATTGCCAACAACAGAAACATCATCCGGAACTCTTATTTTCAAATCTTTTAAAGCTGCTAAAACTCCAAAAGCTTGTTGGTCATTAAAACAAACTATTGCAGTTGGATATTGCTTTTTAGTTTTTCCTTTAAAGAAATCAAGACAAACTTTTTTACTTTCTTCAAAGTGTGCATCAGCAGGCACTATCATATCCTTACTAAATACTAAAGGCGTTTCAGAGAAAGCTTGTCTAAAAGCATTTATTCTTTCGATGGTATGTGAGGCATTTTCAGGACCGGTAAAGTGGACAATTCTTTCATGTCCATTGTCAATTAAATATTTTACTGCCTTGCGTACTGCTTTGTTATTGTTTACGCTAACAACATTTGCTTGAATTCCTTGTACATCTTCCAGCAAAACAAACGGGTAATTTATCATCTTTAATTTGAACAAATGTTCAATCTCAGCAGTACCTTCAACTATAGGAGCTATAATCGTTCCTTTAATATCTTTCGTTGAAAACAAATGGGAAAACTTTTGCTCATGCTCATGTATATTTTCAGAACTAGTAATTACTACAAGATAACCTTTATTATTTGCATATTCTTTAACACCTAACGCTATTTCAGTATAGAAAGGATTGTTCAAATCCTTGATGATTAATCCAATGCTATTATCTACTACTCCATTTTTTAAATTTCTCGCAACTGCTTTTGGACGAAAATTTAGTTCTTTCATAACTTGTAAAACAGAATCTCTTGTGGAAGGTTTTACAGTATTCTTTGCGTTTATTACTGCAGAAACTGTTCCTTTAGATACTCCAGCTTTTGCAGCAACATCTTCTATAGTAATTTTTTTCATAGTTCTCTCCGTTTGTTATCCAACATTACATCTAAGATTAATCATTTGAAACGGTTTAGAAATAAGCAAACTGTAATTAACAAAAATATTTTTATTATTCAACTTTTTCTTTAAACAAAACAAAGCCGGCCCATAATTGAACCGGCTTTATGCCTATCAGAAGGAGTACTATTTAAGAAGCATCATCTTTCTAGTTTGCACAAAATTATTTGCATGAATTGAATAAATATAAACACCACTTGAAAGGTTCGTTGCATCAAATGCATATTGATAAGAACCAGCAGTCAATTCATCATTTACTAACTGAGCTACTTCCTGTCCAAGGATATTATAAACACTTAATCTAACGACACTAGCTTCAGGTAAATTAAATTTAATTGTTGTAGATGGATTAAACGGATTTGGATAGTTTTGCTCAAGTGCATAAGCAGCAGGAATTTCTGAAGATGATTCTTCTACATCAGTTATTGTTTTTCCTACCCACTGTAAATCACCCAATGGTTCGCCATCAGTTCCCGTAATTGAAAGGCCGGTGTGAGATAAGTCTTCAGAGAATGGCCATTCAACAAACACTCTAAATAAATCTGGATACTCATCTGTGTCTGACTCGAATCCCCAAAACTCTTGACTACCCTCAATACCTCTATAAGCTCTAACATAACCTAGTTGTAATTCATTTGCACCGGCAATATTTCCAAATACCGGTTCTTCATTAACATTATTTGATTCGTTCAATCCTGGCCATTCAGCATTGTTATCAAAGAAAGCTTGAGTTCTGTCATTCATGAATAGACCGGCATGTAATCCGTTATCTTCATGATAGGCAACAATATCGGCTGATCTAAACCAAGCATTATTGTGAACTTCAATTTTTCTGTCAGCTTCTGGCATCGTTACAGATGCTAATGAATCAGAAGCTCCGGCTTCATTCCCCAAAAGTGTATCAACATTTACGATACTCCAGTCTAAGCCATCAGCATCTTTATCAGCATTTTCTTCATCACTTTGTCCCGCTGCTTGTGTGTTGTAATAAATATTATTTGTTATTTTAGCATTTGTTAGTCTTGAATGAAGAACATTCATTTCCAAGTTATTTACAAATGTACAATGATCTATTTCTAGATAATTTATTGGAGCGCCTACCGGCTGAATAAAATAGCCGTGTGATTGGAAGTATGTTGTATTTTTTGCAATGATAGTATCTACTGGAGCTGTTCCTAAATACCAGAAAGGAGAATTTGGATCACCCGGATTTTGATTATTCTTGATGTAAGAATTTATTATGATATAATCACTTCCTTCATCTTCAGGAAAGTTTGTAAAGTTAGTAATGATAGACCACCCCATATAATCGAAATAGCATCCGTCTGTATAAATTTTTATATTAGGTGCTGTTACACTAGCCCAGTTACCGTCCATCCAGACATCCTGTGTACCCATACCAGCAAAGTAAATATTCTTTACTGTTAAATCGGCACCAACTGAAAAGAATAAACCGGCTGCCGGTGTTGAAGCATCTAAAGATTTGATTCTCACAACTGGAGGTGCTGCATTAGCATCAGTTCTGTCAGCAGGATCGCAAACAATCTCTATTGGATTATTTACTGCAATGGTTCTGTCAATTAAATATGATCCACCTCTTTCAAGTTTATAAACTTGATGTAACTGTTCACCTGCTGCGTTTGTGTCAGCAACAATATAATCGATAAGTGTATTTTCGATTAAAACTCCATTTTCCTGCCAAGGTACATAAACCGTATCTTGTGCGAAATAAGTACTACCGTAGGATAATAGTAGTACTGATAAAAAGATTAATACTCTATTCATAATTGCTCCTTTTAATGAATGAAATATAGTTACTTTTCTCCTTAATTGAAACATAATTATTATATTTGAAACGTTTCAATATAACTATATAAAAAAAGCGCAGCTACATGCTACGCATAAAAACTTTATTAAAAATCGAATCTAATTCCAAATTCACCAGTCATTCCATAAAAACTACGGCTAGCAAACCAACCGGTTCCTCTGTTTGTATTGGTATCAATTGCTTTTGAAATATTACTCAAAGTTCCGTAAACTTTTAATCCTTCAACAGGTAAGTTCTGTTTTATTGAAAGATCATAAAGTGTCAATGGTTCTGTCGATTGACGTAACTCTTCATATTGGTCATCCTGCATAAACACATCAGATTTTAATCTCATTGACCATCTTATTGAAAATCCTTCATAATCGTATCCCAACATTATATTTAACAAATGGTCAGGTTGATCAATTAATCTATCCTTATATGAACCATCTTCACTTCCAACAATTCTTTCTATTCCGAATATATTTGTTTCAGTAACAGGATTTATAAGCGGATATACTAATTCTGAATCTGTATAAGTATAGTTTATATTAAACACAATTCCTTTTAAGAAAGATGGTAAAAACCAAAAGTTAGATTGCCATTCTACTTCCAAACCAAAGACTTTAGCATCATTAGGATTGTTTATATAACCGAATACTTGTCCGCCAACCCTAACATTATCCGGGTATTCGTCAAGAATTTGTGACTCATCTGTAATATATGTGGTTGGATTATAAATAAAGTTAGAGATACTTTTATGAAAAGCACCTAAGGTAAAAAGTCCAACTTTATTTCCATAAAATGAGAAAAGTAAATCTAGATTAGTTGATTCTATGGGCACCAAATTAGGATTATTCCAAGTTAAACTTCCCCCAACTACTTCTTGCCAAGATGGTATTATCAAATTATAACTTGGCCTGGATATAGTTTGAGTGTAACTTGCTCTAATGTCAAAACCGTCTGTAATGTTATATCTTGCATGAATCATTGGTAAAAAGAAATTATTAACTCTTTTAGTAACAACGCTGTCATAAATAATCGGATCATCCCATTGCCCTAGAGGCTGAGTTCTATTACCACCATATTCGGTTTCATTATGTTCAAATCTAAATCCTGGTATCAATATAAAATCATTACCTAATTGAAAAGTAGGCATTAGATAACCAGCATAATAATTTTCCTTACCACTATAATCATTTGGAATCGACACATTATAATTTCGGACCATACCAAAAGCATTCTGCGGTACATCTTTATCAACAGCTGCAACTAACTCTCTTACTAACTCAATATTTGGTATATTTTCAATTTCATATTCTCCATCTAAAAAATCAGTGCCATCAAATTCTTGGTCAATAAAAGGTCCGTATGGGAATCTTGCATCCTCTCCATAAGTAAAGTTATCTAAAAATGGTGATCCGGCAAAAACCTCTGCCCATTCTTCCTTTACAAGATCAAAAGTTGACCACCACATTGCATGTTCAAAAGATTCATAATCATATTCTCTTGACTTGTGCTTGTATTTACCACCAAATTTAAATTTTAGATCTATTGATTGTGATAACTTTACATTGAATGTAAAATCTAAATTTGTAGTAAAGTTTTCCTCATAATTTCTTGAACGTGAATTAAAAATCCAATCAAGTGTTATTCGATCAAGATTTTTATTTACAACTGTTCTAAACTCTGTAGGGTGAAGATAACCTTTCGAACCATCAGTGATTAAACCTTCTCTTCCATTTAATTCTTGTGGATCTTCATATCGAAAATTTCCGAAAGCCGATTCTTCAACCGCGTCCAACCTTAAAGAATTAGGCATCTCCCTTTCTGCAAAAGAATATGAAGCTCCGGCTTCTAATTTTAGGTTTCCAAATAAGTGCTCTAAACTAAGTGAAGTTGCCATAGCATCAAGATTATTTGAACTATCAATAGCTGTAAACCTATGTTCCCGTGCGGTTGGCCCGAGGTTGCCAGGATCTAGTACTTCTCGCAAAAGCACTATATCTGTTTCAACTTTATTATACATTGAGAATATCTTGAATTTAGTATCCAACAAGTTGAAGTCCAGAACAATTGACCCACCTAACCGATTGTTTACTCTATCAATATCCCTATAATCAACCCTGTTTGCAATTGTATAATCATCTTGAAGTTCATAGCCTGCAATAGCTGAATTATCACTTCTATTTTTTCTTTCTATATCAAAAGTGCCTATAAGACCTAAACTATTATCAAAAAATCGCATGCTTCCACTAAGGACAAACTTATAATCTTTAACTTCTTCCCTAATACCGTTATACCCACCTTGCGCAATTATACTATATGCAGCTTTTTCAGGCGCACCTTTTAATTTAAAGTTTACTGTCCCCCCCAGTTGATCTGCCTCCTGATCAGGTGTTGCAGCTTTAGTTACTTCAATGCCGCCAAGCATATATTGCGATATCATGCTTAAGTCCGTACTTCTATCCTCATCTCCAGTAGCAGCCATAGAAACACCTTCAATTTGAACCTTGCTGTATCTTGGTGATAGGCCACGAATAACAACCTTATTTCCCTCCCCTCCTTCACGCTGTAAAGAAATACCAGGTAATCTTCCAACAGCTTCTGCTGCATTTGCTTCAGGTAATTCTTGTATTTTCTTTGCTGAAACGACATTTTTTGATGTATTTGAACTTATTTGTTGATTAATTGCTTCTCTCTGTCCTTGTGCTTGAACACTTATTATTATTTCTTCAGAAATAAGATCATCACTTTCTAATGAGATTTCAACTTGAGTTGTTATGTTCTCTACAACAAAAACTTCAGTCGTTACTTTTTTATATCCAACAAAAGTAACTACCAGATTTTGTTCACCAACCGGTACTGACCTTATTGAAAAATTACCATCTAAATCTGTTGCTGATCCAAGGAATGTGCCTTCAATAAGGACGTTTGCAAACGGCAGTGGATTTCCGGTTGTACTATCAGTAATTTTGCCGATCACATTTCCTGTTGCAGCAAATAAATTATTTGATATTAAAACTAAAATTAGGATGGGATAAAGAAATTCTTTTCTTAATAAATTTAATGACATTTTAACCTCTTGCTGAAGTAATTAATACTGCACATTACTTCTTTTTTGTTTTACAACAAGTTGGTTAGATTATTATTGAACCGTTTCAATAATATAAAATATATTTCAATTATGCAAGGGAAATTTAATACTTTTTTAACCCTTTATAAAAATATAAAAAAACTTGTTTAATCATTTCTGATCAGTTTTATGAGTTGCTTTTCCCAATCACCGTAACACTTTGTGTACATTTTTACCAATTTTTTTTTAGGACTTATCGTCTCAATTTTGAT
>JANQIV010000082.1 GCA_028282005.1 Melioribacteraceae bacterium
CATTGCTGGTCTTCGATCCGACCTTCACAATCCTCATGGCACGTTTTACACTCCACGCTTTCACTTGAGATTTAAGCCTGATGAAACCACAACCATTCGCACTACTTTCGGCAAAGGTTTTCGCTCTGCAAATGTAATTGCGGAGAATACTTCACTGCTTGCGAGTTCGCGTGATTTAATTTTTGCGGAAAATCTCGACATGGAAGAAGCATGGAATTTTGGAATCAACATTACCAAGTATTTTGAGATCGGCGGACGCGATTTGACAATAAATGCGGATTACTACCGTACAGATTTTATAAATCAAATTGTACTTGATACTGATGTTGATGCTTCGAAAGTATTTATCTTGAATCTAGATGGGGATTCGTTTTCAAACAGTTATCAAATCGAAATGATTTACGAGCCTATTAGAGGTTTGGATATACTCGCGGCTTTCCGTGTAAATGATGTTAAAATTACTCTCGATGAAAAAGTACAACGTAAGCCGCTACTTAATAAATACAAAGGGTTACTGTCGTTTAGTTATTTGCCCAAACTCAGAAAGTGGCAGGCTGACATTACCTTTCAGTTGAACGGGGGAGGAAGGCTGCCGGATACAAAATCCAACCCGGTTGAGTACCAGGCAAGGGAAGAGTATCCCGCTTTTGTTTTGATAAACGCTCAGTACACAAAAAAATATAAACTGTGGGAAATTTATGTAGGGGTTGAAAACTTAACAAACTTTACACAGGATAATCCAATAATCGCAGCTAACGATCCGTTCGGAAATTTCTTTGATGCCTCAATGATCTGGGTACCAATTTCCGGCAGAAGAATTTACGGCGGTTTTAGATTTACCTTAAAATAACGGAGATGAAATGAAATTTATAAATTTATTACTAGTGTTTTTGTTCATTACATTTTCATTCGCGGAAGAGAAAGAAAAAATTGTGATGTTTGATGCCACATTAAAAGGCGAAGAAAGTGAAGAACTTATTTTTGAAAATATTCCCTATGAAGATGGAGTGCTCGATTTGGATGTTGACGCGGTAAATAAAACTATCCGGATAAAATTTGACTCGGAAGAGACTGACTCGGATCAACTGGCTTACGCCTTAAAACTCCTTGGTTTTGATACCAGAACTTATTACGAAATATTCGAAGGCGAAGAAGAACCGGAATTAAACATCGCGGAAATTTGGAATGTGCATTGCCCAATTATGAAAGAAGATATTAATCCTACTGCACGCACAGTAATGTATAAAGGGAAGAGAATCGGTTTCTGTTGTGACGGCTGTGATGTTAAGTTTATGAAAGATCCGGAAAAATATATGTCGCTGCTAAATGAAAAAGGTGAGCTGAAAGAGAAATAATTTTTTAGTTTAAAAAAGCTGTCTAAAAAATTATAAACAGTCATTCTGAGGAGCGAAGCGACGTGAGAATCTATTTAGCAAGAAGATTTCTCCCCGCTGAGAAAGAAGCGGGACAAGCACACTCACTTCGTTCGGTTTGAAATGACACGTAATTGTCTAGACAGCCTTAAATTTTTATTCACTCCTCAACGACTTAACAGGGTTAGAATTTGCCGCTCTGTAAGTATGAAAGCTTATTGTTAAAAGCGCGATAACTAAAGCCGCAAAAGCAGAGCCGATAAAAATGATTGCGTTCAATTCAGTTCTGTAAACAAAACCATTCAACCATTTAGACATCGCGAAATAAGCGACCGGTACCGCAATAAAACTGGAGATTATAACCAACATCGCAAAGTCTTTTGAAAGCATGTACATAATATTGCCGACGTCCGCACCAAGTATTTTGCGCATACCGATTTCTTTTGTTTTCTGGTCGGCTGTAAAAGCTGCCAGGCCAAATAGTCCAAGGCAAGAAATAAAAATTGCAAGTATAGTGAATTTAGTAATCAGCGTTGAAAATTGTTGGTCGTTTTTAAATAAGTTCGCAAATTCTTCATCAAAGAACCTATATTCAAAGGGATACATAGGATAAATACTTTCCCAGATATTCTCAATTTTACTAATAGCCGCAGCTGCATTTTGCGAGTTTATTTTTATTGAAATAACCGAAGAGATGTTTTGATTGTATCTTATAACTAGCGGTTCAATTTCGTGCTGCATATTTTCAAAATGAAAATCTTTAACAACACCGATAACGGTTAATTCGTTATCATTGCCATCTGTAAATTTTTTGCCTATTGGATTGTCTGTCCAGTCGAGTTTTCTTGCTGCGGATTCATTAATGATTATCGAGTTATCAGGATCACTCGGAAAATCTTTTGAGAATGCCCTGCCCTCCGCAATCTTCATATCAAGAGTATTAAAATAATTATCGTCCACATAAAGGATACTTGTAATCCAAGTCTCTTCGGAATTATATCCTTCCGGAGAAATTGATGTCCTTCCGAACCCGCTTCCCGGCATTGAGTTTGAAGCTCCGATCTCATTAACTTCAGCAATATTGGCAAGTTCGTTTTTGAATGTTTCTGAATTACTTTGCAAATCTTGATTATCTAAATTTATGTTCAATATTTGGTCCGGCTTAAAACCCATATTCTTGTTTTGTATAAATTGAAGCTGGTTGTAAACCACGGTTGTACAGATAATCATTATTATTGAAGCAGCAAATTGTGTTACTACTAGAGCCCTTCTCAACCAGATCCCGCTTTTACTGGTTTTAAAAGAACCTCTCAAAACTTTTATTGGCTTAAATCCGGATAAAACTAATGCCGGATATATGCCAGCCAAAACCCCTAACAAAAAAACTGAAGCGGTAAGTACAGTAATCAAAATTGTATTTTCAAGGAAGTGTAAAGTGAAACTGCCGCTTATAGGCAAATTTAAGTACGGAGCAAATATTTCTACAAGAAAGAGCGCAAGCAAAAGGGAAACAAAACATAGCAGGATCGATTCGCTTAAAAACTGGAAAATCATTTGAATACGTTGTGCCCCGACTACTTTTCGCAGTCCTACTTCCATTGCTCGAGCTGTAGATCGCGCAGTTGAAAGGTTCATAAAATTAAATGCGGCAATTATAATTATAGCTATTGCAACAGCAATTAATGAATAAAGATAATCTATATCAATTTTGTTTTTGTTATGGTTATCAAATAAAATTCCGGAAGAATGAAGATGAACTTTATCAAGTGCCTGTAATTTTAGCGCAAACTTTCCCCATTCAACATGCTCATTCATAATTGGATTAAGTGAGGCATTTACTTTTTGAGCTGAACTTCGATCATTGAGTAATAAGTAAGTCGGCATTCCGATATTATTCCATGATTCAAGATAATTCGCAAAGTTTGAATCTGCTTCAGTCGGAACCATTGAAAGAAGAACATCCATCTGCATGTGCGAGTTAGCCGGTACGTCTTCCATTACTCCGGTAATTTCATAAATATCTTCATTGTTTAGTTTAAAAGTTTTGCCTATCGGATTTTGATTCCCAAATAATTTCTCTTTCCAGGTTCTGTTTATAACTGCCGTACGCGGCCTTGATAGTACTTTCTCTTTTTCACCCTGTAAAAGGGGAAAATCAAATACGGAAAATATTTCTGAAGTAGTATAATTTAGATTTTTGGTGTAATAGGAGTCTGTTTCATTTAATGTTAGAAGTTCTCTCCCGCTATTTATAATCCGGATTTGTTCTTCAACTTCAGGAAGTTTAGACTTTAGTTCAGGCCCTAAGGCAATAAATGTAATACCGACTTCATTTTCGCTAACGCCGAGATTGTTATCTTCTAAAATTACGCGGTAGATTCTGTCACTTTTAGCGTGAAATGAATCGTAAGAAAATTCAAAGTTAACAAATAGGAAAATTAGAATGCTTGCAAAAATCGCTATCCCAAGCCCGAGGATATTTATTATAGAAGTATTTTTGTTTTTTAATAAACTTCGTAAAGCAACTTTTATATAATTTTTAACCACGATTAACTCCCATTGTGTAGTATTTAATAGACGTTTTTTCTCTGCATCAGTTTCATAGAACCGTTTATTAATAAACGAAACTAATTTAGAGTTATTGTATTCCCAAAATAGTTTTTATGAAAATATGACTGTGCAGCTAATATAATCAAGAGGTTATCAATTTCACTAATAATTTTACTTGAAAAAAATGTTTAAGTGCAGTTATTACAGTTTTCTTTCCCAATATTCTCTACTTGTATTGTAGTATGGCAAATATTGAATTTATGAAACATAGTTTCACTTATATTTTCTATCAAGTTATTTTGATCAACTCCCTCATTAATAATGACGTGAACAGTAAGAGCTGTCTCAGTCGTACTCATTGCCCAAATATGTAAGTCATGAAAACTATTTATTTCATTTAAGGAGTTTAAATATTCTTCAACACCCTCTTTGTCAATATTTTCCGGGACAGCATCAAGCGCAAGATTGATTGAGTCTTTGAATAATCCCCAGGTTCCCCAAATAATTGAAATTGCGATGACAATACTGACGACCGGATCAAGCCAATAAATATTTGAGAAAGTAAGTATTAAACCAACTATAACCACTCCAAGAGAGATTCCGGCATCGGCCGCCATATGTAAAAAGGCGCCCTTTATATTTAAGTCATCTTTCCTTCCGGAGAAGAACAAGAATGCGGTTGCAGCATTAATCACTACACCAATCCCCGCAACTATCATCATTGTTTCGCCTTCAATAATTTGCGGTTTAGAAAATCTGCCAACAGCTTCCCAAATAATTGCTCCCATTGCGACAAGCAAAATCAATGAATTAATTAAAGCAGCAAGCACAGACGATTTCTTAAATCCGTAAGTATATTTTTTTGTAGCTCTCTTTTTAACGAGGTGGCTGGCTGCCCACGCGAGGAGTAATCCCAAAACATCACTGAGATTATGCCCGGCGTCAGCAATCAGAGCAAGAGAATCTATTAAAATTCCGTAAGTAACTTCGACTACAATGTAAATCAAGTTCAGCGTAACACCTATTGCAAAGGCTTTACCAAAATCTTTTACATCATGGTTATGCGAATGATCGTGATTATGTGACATCAAATCTCTTTTGTTTTCGTGAGCTTAATCTAATATGATTTGAGTTAGTGTTCAAATATTGTAGCAATAATATTAACTTTTGTTAATTGCAACATATTGTAAAAGAATTTAACAATGCTTCAAAATTTAGCAACGCTAATTTTATTTATCCATCCATTCCTTGAAAGATGCCGACCTCTCTACACTTACAAGCGCTTCAATGTTTTTATTCGGTGGATTTAATTCAATCATTATTCTTGAGCGTGAATAAGGGATCATACTTTTAATTGCATCAAAGTTTATTATCATTTTTCTGTTGATTCTAAAAAATTCTTCGGGGTCAATAATTTGCTGAAGTTTATCAAGTGTGTAATCAACAGGGTAACTATTGCCGGAAAATGTATCAGCAAAGACGGACTTCTCCATTGCGTAAAAATATGCGATTTTATTAACTTCAAGTTTCTTAATCTTCTGCCCGTATTGAATTAGAAATCTTTTTTTATAATTATTCTCTTTGTTTCGAAGACTCTTAATAATGTCTTCAAAATTCATTAAGTACGAAGATTTAATTCTCTTTAGCTTACTTAAACTTTCAGCCAGTTCATTTTTTTTGATGGGTTTAAGCAAATAATCAATGCTGTTTAATTTGAAAGCCTTAATGGCATATTGATCGTAAGCTGTGGTGAAAATTATTGGTGCATCAATATTAATCTTTTCAAAAATTAAAAAACTCAATCCGTCTTCAAGTTGAATATCGAGAAAGATAAGGTCAGCCTTATTTTTCTTTAACCAGTTAATAGAAGCTGAAACAGATCTGAGTATATCAACTACTTTTAATTGTGGATCAACTTCTATTAATAATTCTTCCAATCTTTCTGCCGCCAATTTCTCATCTTCAATAATTAAAACGTTCATTTTACTCCGGTCTCATTAATGGAACTTTTGCAATGTATAAATCTTCTCGAACAAAAAAGCGGGGTGTTGTCAACCCGAGCAGTTCATACCTCTTTTTTAGATTGGCTATTCCTACACCTTTAGAATCACTTTTCTTAAATCTCGGCTGTAAGTTATTTTCAATTACTAAAAAATTACTTTCGTTACAAATTTTAATTTTTAACGGGCTGCTTTCCGTTGCCTTATTATGCTTAAAAGTATTTTCGATAAGCGTTTGAATTGCAAGAGGCGGAATAAAATAATCCAGTTTTGCTGCGTCAATATTTATATCTGTAATAATAGAATCGTCAAATCTAATCTTTTGTAAATAGAGGTATGATTTTGCAAATTCAAGTTCATCGTGTAATTCAACTACAGGCTTTTCGATTACATCCAGTGTGTACCTGTAAACAGAAGAAAACTCATCAATAAAAAGCTGTGCTTTCTCAGAGTCTTTTCTAATTAATGATGAGAGAACGTTTAGACTGTTGAATAAAAAATGGGGATTAAGCTGGCTCTTTAATGTATCAAATCTTATCTGCATGTTTTCTCTTTCAGATACTTCCAATTGTAGTTTATATTCTTCTCCACGCTTAAACCATAATACTGCTTCTACAATCAATACTACTATTATGTTAATAACAGCGGTGATTAGCGAATTGTTAACAATTGTTGACTGTAGTCCTTTCGGATAAGGAAAGAAGATATTTGCCGTAATTGTTAATATTGTTCCAACTGATAACCCCAATATAACTGTGAACAAAAACTCCAGCGGGATCCTTAAAGCAATGCTTTTAGAAATAGGTAATTTCTTGTCAAGTATATTTATAAAAATAAAATCAAGATAAAGAATCACCAACCCGAATATAGAACTGAAAACAGTACCGATTAATAATCGAATTAAAAAATTAACAGCATCTGTAACCTGAATAAAACCTGTAACACTGTTGTAGGTTATAATCAATATTTGAATTGCAGCGGCAAGGATTAAAACAATGAGGATTATTTGTTTATCTATTTTCATATCACTTTTCAAAATTCGTTAAAAATGTTGTGAAATGCCAAAGTAATAAAACCTTTGGAACTGTAATTACAGCCCCAAAGGCCGGGGAGGAAATAGCTTTTTAGAACAATCCCCATTTGATTGAAACACCTCCTGAGAATTTCCTAAAAAGATCTTCATCTGTATTAATAAGTTTTACCGGTGAAGTATTCCTGTAACTTGCAAGCAAACCGACCCACCAGTTGCCAAATATTCTGTGTTGAATTTCGACCGAGGGTTCGAATATTGCAAAGGTAGTTTTATCAATAATTTCTTCCGACCAAGTTTTTTCTTTACGGTAATCACTGTCGTACCGATAATTTACATCACCATTTCCTGATGCTATTGAGAGGGATAATTTCATATCGGGATTTAAAGTGAAAATTCTTTCAATGACAATGGCGCCGTAACTTGCATTCAAATGGTAAGTGCCGTCGTTAACAAGTTCATTTAATCCCCTGTCGTAATAAAGTCCAGATCCCATAAAACCGATGGCCCATTCTCCGTTTATTGTGAACATAACTTTTATATCTGCGAACCCTGCAGTATGTGAATTGAGTGAACTTACTCTGCCGTTTAAAGCCGCGTAACCTCCAATCTGATGATCTTCGATTGTGAAGAAATAGTTTTTGCTGCTTTGTGCGGAAACTAATGAGCTTAAAAAAAGTAGTGCAGCTAGTAATAATTTTGATTTCATTTTTATCTCCATTTTGTTGTTAGTTAAAACCATTCTTAATTTACGGTCAAAACCTAATTACAAAAAGAGAACAAACGAAAAATAAGATGACGAACCTGCTATATGGGAAGATGAGCACGTAAAATTAAAAGATAAGAAAATTATTTGGTGGGATTCCATTACTTCTAGAGTTTGGTTAACCTAAACAAATAAAAATCATCATTAAACAGGTATTGATTCATTGGCATTATGATTGTATGTTTATACAAAAAAATGACATGTTATGAATCCCTTCAATGATAATCATGACCATTTGCATCACTCTGCACACAGAAGTATTCCCAACTGGCTGATCTACTTAATTATTTTCGTAGCGATAATTTTCTCGGTTTTGTTTTATGTGTTTCCTTTCCAGAATGAATTTATCGGCGATGATAAAGTGGCGCAAGTTTATTTTGCTGACAACATTACGGAAGCTCATGAAGAGCTGATTAAAATCTTTAATGAAAAACACAAGGGAGAAATTGAAGTTATCCCGGTTGATATTCCCACAGAAAAGTTTACGACAAACAAAAGAAAAGAACTAATAACGAGGACCTTACGAAGCCGCAACAGCCGGATCGATTTATTTGCGGTAGATCAAATTTGGATTCCGCGTTTTGCAAAGTGGGCCGAACCGCTGGAAAAATATTATTCGGAAAATGAATTGTCGGAGCTTCTGCCTCAAGCCCTAAATACATGTGTTTACAGCGATACATTATTCGCAATACCATTTTTCATTGATGTCGGCGTTTTGTATTTCAGGAAAGATTTAATTGGAAATTTTTCTGATGCTTCTGTAGTTGAAAAAAAATTAAGGGAAGGGATTAGCTGGAATGATTTAATAAATATGAAAAGCGAAAATTTACCAACTGATTACCTTTACGTTTTTCAGGGAGACGCATTCGAAGGGTTAATATGTAACTATCTTGAAATACTTGGCTCGGACGGCAGCATATATGATAATGGCCGATTTGAAGTTTACAATGACAAAACTATTTCCGGAGCGCAAAGGTTAGTTGATTTTATTTATAAGTATAAAATTTCGCCTGAAGAAGTTTTTGCTTTTGACGAAAGTAAATCGTATGAATTTGCGCTTGAAAATGATGTGCCATTTTTCCGTGGGTGGCCTACAACAATTAAATATTCCAACTTAGTTTCAAAGGCGACTTCAAAACTGAACCTTCTTGAGGAAGCACCACTGCCTAAAAGTATCAACGGAAATTCCGCGTCAACAATTGGAGGTTGGAATATCATTTTATCCAAATACTCATCGGTAAAAGATGAAGCAATGACTTTTGTAAAATTCATGCTGTCGAAAGAAATTCAAGAATTGAATTATCGATCAGGTGCCTATTTGCCGATCCGTAAATCGTTTTACACTGATGAAAAAATGATTAATAAATACCCTCGGCTTGAGAAGTATAGAAATATAATTAAAAGGGGAGTTCACCGTCCCTCGGATTATAATTACACAAAGATATCGGATATTCTTTCATTGTATTTGAATAAAGCTCTTCAAAAAGAATTAACTGTTGAGGAAGCGCTTAAATCCGCGCAAGCACAAATAAACACTGTATTAAATTTGTCTTTTGAAAATGAATAAACCCCGGCGGTCAAAATGAATTTATTTAACCGAATTACCAAATACCGGTTTGAGTTTTACCATTTTATAATTTTGATTGTAATTATCAGCATATCTCAAATCACGTTGTCGTACATGAACACACGCTCAACGCAAAAGCTTATCGGCAAATCAATTGATATTTACAGATGGGATACTGCCGAGAGAATTGCAGATTTAACGACGACTTCAATGGAATTGCTGATGCAG
>JANQIV010000067.1 GCA_028282005.1 Melioribacteraceae bacterium
AATATTTCGAAATATTGTGCATACAGAACCATTGTTCAGGATATGTCCGAACATACTTTTCTAATATAGTCATATATGCTTGATGTATCATATGAACTTTTTCTTCTTTAGATCCTTCAAATTTCTCATATTCAATTTCTTCAACAAAATTAGTAAATTTATTGTCTTCAGTTCTTACAACAAAATTGACAAACACTGGGACATTCGTTTTTAAAGCTATTTCTGCAGTTCCGGAAAAAACTGAAGTATCTATTCCAAACAATTTAACCTTATCGCCCTCTTTGGGGCCTCTTTGGTCACCAACTACTCCAATAATTTTTTTATCTTTTATGGCTTTATATAGCTCTCTAACAGAAGCTCCCAAATGAATTACTTTGTTTCCGTGCTGTTCTCTCATTCTGTCAATCCAGTTTGAGACTAGATTATTCCTTTGAGGTTTCGCCAATACATTCATAGATATATTCATTTGAATTCCAGCAGAGATAGCACCGATTTCCCAATTTCCAAAATGTGCTGTAATCAGAATTGCCCCATTAGAATAGCTTTTTTGTTTTCCGCATTCAATTAGTTGTTCACAATTAACTTTTTCTATTAACTCTTCTTTTGAAAGGGATGGAATACAAAAAATTTCGGCAAGTAGTTTACCAAAGTTTTGATAGTTTTTTTTCGCTAATCTTTCAATTTCAGAAAAAGAAAAATCCGGAAAGGCAAGCTGTAAATTTTTCATCACAACTTCTTTCCGGATTTTTAACAAATTATAAAAAATGAATGCTATAAAATTTCCAATTAGTTTTGTACCTGAATAACCAAATAAAACTGTAATTTTTTGAAAAAATATGAACAATAAATATTCAACAGCATTCTTAAAATTCATTTCTATTTATTCTGCAATTCTGCGCAACCAATTTTCGTCTCTTAATTCACCTCTTTTACTTGAATGAATTAATTCATAATTTGAAAAACCAGTAACATCACCAAATATAAATTCGACACCACCTTCAATTCCATTGTATGTCCAAACTTCATACGGCTTTACATTTTGTTCGTTAGGATATCTATCTAAATAGTCTGGTTCACCATAAATTAAATATACACGTCCGCGGTCAGACTTAAACCCTTTTCTAAATTGATGACCAAAATTTTTGTTTGCATACTCTACTCTAAGCATATATTCTTCTTTGTATTCATTAGCCGGGCTATCTAGTTGTTGATCTCTTCGTGCCCAAAATTTATAAAGAAATTCCCTTTTAGCCTCAATTGCTTCTAGTTTTTCATATTGATCTTTTTCTGAATCAGTAGCAATATATTTAATGTAATCAAACATCTGATCACATTCATCCGGAGTATAAATTCCAAATTCGCTACTCATATAACCGGTTTGAGCAGAAGCATAAGCAACATTTGGTTCAACACTAGGATTATAAAAGTAGAATTTTTTGTTTGATAAATATGCTTTATTTGTAGTAGTATCTACTAATGTCAAAATAAAATTATAGCTATCTGTTGGATATTTTTTAAGATTTAATACACCGCATTCCACGCTAGATTCTTGTCCACTACCTACCATCTTAGATTTTTGATAAACAATATTTCCTCTGCTGTCATACAATAGTTTATCCAACCTTAAATTTGAGGAATTTGTTTCATCAAGCAAATTATAAAGCTCGGAATAGTAAAACAATGCCGGAGAGTTTTCAGAATATACCATTGAAGGATTTGGAATTACTTCAAAAGTATTTTTATAGAATATTGATTTTTTGTTTGACAAGTCTTTTTTGATATTAGAAGAAAGCTGGATGTCACTGATTAAGTATTCATCTTCAGGAAAAGCTTCAATAACTAATTTATCAGCAATTCGCTTCTTTTTATCAGGATGAGAAAAATCCCTTCCTTCCACTACAATATCGTAAACACCTTCAGGTACAACTACGCTCACCAATCCAACAAGATCAGAATTGATCATATTTGCAGTATCGGCTAAAATATTTTGCACTTTCCAATCTTTATTAATATAGTATTCACCAGTTGAATCTTTCATCTCAATGTGAATAATACCTTTAACCAAATAACCTTCATCAATTTTTTCTAAGGTTAAGTCTCTTTGAGCAAAGGAATAATAAATTTCTAAAAATACAGAAGTCGAATCATATTTGAATCTGGCATAATCAAATTCAAAACCTATTGGTTCTTGAGCTTGATATGAATTTTGGAATACAATAAGTGCTAATAAAAATGTTAAAACTACTTTCATTATTTGCCTCATAATTGAATTAAACAATTATCAATTTATAATGCATAATAATTACTTTGATTCTGATATACTATGCAAAATATTTTACCTAATTTCGGTTTTTTTAATCTGTTTAATTTTTCTTTTGATGAATACTAAAGTGCTGGAATTCAAAAAGTAATTATTAAGTAATTATTCAAAAAAAATCAATAAAAAACCCAAGCTCAAAAAATGAGCTTGGGTAATTAGAGAAAATTAATTTTTTCTCAATTAGAAACCAAAACCTACACTAAACACGTGGTTGTTATCAAAGAATTCAACTTCTCTGAAAGCGTAGTTAACTTTAAGATCAAGGTTTCCTAAATCATAGTTAAGACCAACACCAGCAGTTAAACCATAAATGTTTTCGTCTTCTTCTAAATCAGGAGTCATCATATAACCACCTCTAACAAAGAAAGTGTTATCGAAGTTATATTCGCCACCGATTCTGTACTCATCACCATAGAAGTTTGAGTTTTGGAAAGTACCATTTAGATTTAGAGAATTTTGTTGATCAATTGACAATTGATATCCCAAACCGATTTCCAAAGTAGAAGGTAATTCAAATGAAGCTGCTTCTATTTTGTAGAAGATTTGACCTTGTCTTCTTAATCCACCAGCATCAGCATCAATGTTCAATCCAGAACCTTCGTAAGCCATTTGAGGACCTAAGTTTTTGATAGCAATACCAAAACCAAATCCTTGAATGTTAGCTAGGTTACTGTATGTGATACCAACGTCGAAACCGATACCAGAAGCAGAAACTAATGCTAACTCTTCATTAATCAAATTAGCTGTAATACCAACTGAGATTCTGTCACTTAACATTTTTGAATATGTTAAACCAATTACGTTGAAGCCAGGGGAGAAGAACTGACCAGTTCCTTCAGGATTCTGAACAGTAGTCACCTCAATGTCATCAACATTAAGTGATTTGAATGAGAAACCAAAAGTACCTAAACCTTCAACATTAAATGATACAGCACCATATTGAACATCAATATCAGCAATGTAATTCATTAAAGAAAATGTTGCTTGAGTTTGGTGTGTACTTCTTGATAACAAAGCAGGATTATAATACATACCTTCGATACCATCAAGGTTAACCATTGCAGAACCACTCATAGCAACTCCACGAGCACCAACTGGAATCAATAGTTGTGTTGCGCCTGCTGTACCGTTTCTTGCACCACCGCTAGCAAACAGGCTACCAGTAGACAGAACAACGATCAACAGAAAAGCAAATAATATTTTTATTTTTTTCATTTTCAGTCTCCTTAAAATTTTAATTAGAACCTATCAAGAATTTGTTCTTCTTGGATAATTGCTATCTTAAGCGTTTTGGTTTTACCTATATCAGGCATATCAATATATGCTATATATAAACCACTAGCTGCAGGAAGACCTCTACCGTTGTTCAAGTCCCAATTCAAGAATTGTGACTCATCATTTTTGTCTAAGGTTCTAACTAACTGACCTGCTAAGTTGAATATTCTTATTTTTGCTTGCGTTGGCAAATGATTAAATGTAATAAATCTTTCATTTTTGTTTAATTCTAAAGCGTTAACACCGTAATAAGGATTAGGGAATGCTTTGATTTTATCTACATCCACTTTAGCTAATTCAGCATCATTTGTAACTGTAGGAGCCTCTAATGTAAATGTATCATCTAATCCATTAGGTTTAGTGTAATTAAATCTGATTACTGTTCCTGCAGGAGGTTGTAATCCATCACCATCAAATTCAGCAATTACATAACGTCCGATAGGATAAACAAAACCACCGTGGAAATCAGCGTTATAATCAGCTGCCGCAGGATCTGTATCGAATGAATAATCGTAGAATGCTCCAGCACCACCTGATTGCACACATGAGTTATGGAATGCATCATAACCAGCAGTAGGTGAACTTAAGTCTTTTGGATCCATCCAGTAAATAGCATCGGACATTGGATATGCTTGGAAAGTACCTTCAAGAACATCAGGAATAGCCCAACGCCAATCAGTACTACCACCTTCACCATTTGAGCTTAATAATAGAGGGATCATTCTGTAATCATCTGATGGATCATCTGGTGTAGCAACACCAATATTCCAAAGTTCAAAAGTAGTTCTACCGATCATATCGTCTTCAAATGCATAAACGCCAAAACCACCATCTGCTGTCCATCTTAATTCATAATCATTTGGAGAAGCAAAGTCAACATATCTGTACATTCTAGATAAGTCACCACTTGCGTTTGTACTTGCATAATATCTGTCGTTATTACCATCTGCACCTGCAGAGTTTAAGCTGTGCCATACAGTGTTACCATTATAAGGAGTACCTCTGCCGTCATAATCTGCTTCAGTTAATGTAACTCCACCGTATGCTATTTCAACCATACCATCAGCATTACCAATTGGATCAGTTGGATCAGCATCTTTGATTTTGTTGAAAGGACCGGAAACTCTCCATTGAATACCATCAACTATTGGAGATGATTCATCACCAAGTTGATTTGTGACATTGTCCAATTTAACTTCACCTGTAGTTTGGTCTACTAAATCCCAAACAATAATTGTATGACCGTGGCCGTCATCACCTTCTTCAAATCTAATTAAGTAATCATGGCCAGTTAAAGCACTTTGGTCAACTATTACAGCATTTAATGCACCATCACTAACACCAGTAGCATGAACACCTTCATAAACATCACCTGCGTCTGCATTATATCTAACACCAGGTGTTGTTGTTTGAGGTACGGCATTAACAGCTAATAATGTATTTTCTAATGTTTGAGGAACAACTAATGGATCTGGGTTATATGCATAAGCAGTAATTGCAAAGTAATAATCAGAACCATTGTTAAATGGAATGTTGCTATTAAGAGCATCAGTGTCAACTCTTAATGATCTTCTGATACCAGTATCGTTACCGGTTTGAGTAATTTTATCGATTGTAACACCGTTTTGTAATGCACCTTCAATAATTACTGTAACACCGTCAATAATATCAAATGTAGCTATTTTTTGTAATCTCGAAGGATCGTTGATATCTTCAAAAGTTACTGATGGAGCAGACATTTGCCATACATTGTAACCTTGGAATTCATAACCTTGTTCTGAGTGGCCTTCTGTTAATGCAACAGTTTCAGCATCATCCCAAACAAGTAATACTTCTCTATCAAAGTTGGAAACAGTCAATTTAGGTCTTTCAGGAGCACCTGGTAATTCAAAGTTGTTGTTGTACGCATCTTGAGCAACAATATCAAATGCTTTTAGAAGTGTAATAGCGTCTAAGTTATTTGTTCCAGTTGTACCACCAGCAGCTATCTGAGCAACAACTATTTCTTGTGTTTCACCAGCAGAAAGTGTAAATGGACCAGAAGATAAACCGTATCTTCTATCACCAGCAGCATGAACTTGACCATCAATCCAACCAGTTCCGGCAACTGGATCACCAGCTAATGTAAATGTAGTTTGATTTCCTGAAGGATCAGTAAACAATGCACCTGTTTTACCAATTCTACCTTGTAGGAAATTATACATTTCTAATGTACCTTCAACATATTCACCTAAACTAGGATCAGTTAAGAAAGGATCAGCTCTAATAAAGAAGAATGCAGCAGTCATAGGTAAGTTAGTTTTACCTTGGAGCCACTCGCCGCCTGACTTTCCACTATCAGGTAAATTAAATCTTTGTATTAATTCATTACTTGCATCATAATCAACTAACGGACCTTGGAAAAAGTCAAATCCAGTAGCTGGAGGTGTATCGCCGTAAGTAGCATCATTTGGGAAAGCGTTATAAGCAAAACCTAAACTTAAACTTGTATCACTACCAACAAAGTCATCAGTAGCGTTACCAACATCAGGATCACTCCACATACAAACATAAAAATCAGTCATGTCTGTAGTAGTAACGTTTCTTAGTTCATATTGTCTAAATAGCATGTTACCTAAAGGACCTACAGCGTTATAACCAAAGATGGTTGCCTTCATTTCAATACCCATTGAAGGTGAACCGTAAAGGCTACCTGCAGCTTCTTGATCTAAGTCGTTTGCAACGAACCATACAGTTTGATCAGCACCAGGAACACCTGGAATATCAACAGCTGGATTATAGTTTCCATCACCGTCAACATCTTCATAAGGTGCATTATAAGGTGCAGCAGCCGGCCATTCATTCCAGTCAGTTTCATACTGAGCAAATATTTCTGCTTCTGAAACACCTTCATTAGTTGCTTCCGGAGTCAAGTTACCAGTAGCATAATCTCTTCTTACTCTATAGATTCTTACTTGAGGTAAATCTGGGCTTTCAGCTACGCCATTAATAACGGCACCCGGTAAAAGACCTTGGTTAAATGTTGATCCACCAACTCTGATTTCACCATTTACTTTACCACCCCATAAAAAACCAGACTGATAAACAGTGTGTAAGTTTGAGTTTTTAGGATATTCAAAGCCTGAGTTACCAGCGTTAACATCAGATTCACCATCGTTTCTAATAAAAGTAGAAACGTTGTTTATGTTAAATCTTGTAAGAGCAGGAGCCCCCTGCACTTTGCTTAACGATTTTACTGAACTTTTTCCCTCTTTGGCCTCAGCTACCGCAGAGTTCGTAGGGTAAAAGCATAATAAAACCAACAGTAATGTCAAATTTACTAGTTTATTATTCATATTTTAAACTCCTTTTTATTTTAATCCTTCAATTTGTTTTTAATATTCTAACCTAATTCCAAGCTGATATTGTCTAGGAGGACCAAAAACTAAAGGATTAGCATAAACTCCAGATTGTAGATACTGTTCGTAGTAATTTAAGTTAATTGCAGTATAGACATCTTTGTAAATGTCGCCATAAGTTTCAATTAAGTTAGCTGAGAACTCTGGGTTAGTTAAGAAACCATCATCAGTGTGAGTACCAGTTCTTAAGAATACGTTTTGAACATTTTCAGAATCAAAGACGTTTATAGCTCTGAAATAAATGTTTAAGTTCAATAAATCAAATAAATTGAAAGTTTTGTCTATTCTTAAGTCTACTTGGAATGTTCCAGGAGTTGTAGATGAATTTAAACTTTCAAGAGGTTGTCTATCTCTAGCATCACCTTCTAAATCTTGTCCACCTTCACCTAATGTGAATGGGTGACCACTTGAGAATGTTGCTAATACAGATGCACCTAATTGATTCAATAAAGCATTTCCTTCGTCAGCGTCAAAACGGTAATCTAAGTTAACACTACCTGAGAAAGCTCTGTTGAATTCTAATGGAGAAACATACGCAGGGGTAAATACTTGGTTGTTAATAGGAGCACCAACTATACCTCTTTGTGAGTTAGGAAATGAACCTGTTCCTTGTGCATCTTGGAAAGACATATTTGCATTGATTGCAAGATTATTAGTTCTTCTCATAGTGAATGAAACTTCAACACCTTTAGTTGTCGCGAAGTCACCATTTGCTGAGATGTTATAATCTTGTACAATTGAGTTATTATCTGTAAATACTTGTCTAAATACTACTTGGTCTTTTACATCTTTGTAGTAACCAGTAATGTCAAATGACATATTGTCACCAACTTGTTGTGTGAAACCAAGTTCGTATTGAGTAGTTCTTGTTGGATTTAAGTTTGTACCTTCAGGATTTCCGAAGAAGAAACTTTGACTGAATTGATAAGCCCATCTGTACCAGCCAGTATATAAGTCAGCTAATCTAGGTTGTTGAACGAATTTACCATACTGAGCATGGAATACTGTTTGATCAGTAATTGGGAAAGAAACACCAATTCTAGGGCTAACAAAGCTTTGAGCTTCAACTTCATTAAAACCATCTCTGTTTAATTCAAAAGTTTGATGGTTAATTGCACCTTCAGGATTTAAAGGATCAGCAAATTGTAAATCGTCTGTATCGATATAATCATATCTCAAACCTAAGTTTAAGATAATATCTTCAAATTCAATTCTGTCTTGAATATAGGCACTTGCAAAAACTGGTTTTTTAGGACCGAAAAATTCATCATCATCAACTTTATCACCGAATTCATCATAACCCCAGTTATTAACACCAGCTCTCTGAATTAAAAGTCTACTTTGAGCTGCTCTTAAATCACCATCATATGTATCAGAACTTGTAACTACATTTAACTGGCCAGCAAATGATCTAGTAACTGTAGAAGTTGTCCAGTTTCTTGAAGTATACTGTTGGTAACTACCACCTAACTTAATAGAGTGGATATTTCCGATTAAATAAGATAATGATGCAGAGAAGTCAAGACTGTTTGTTTCTCTTTTAAAATAGTTTCTAGGAATATCACCATTTTTGTAGAATGTAAAGTTCATTACATTTAATTCAGCAGGATTAGAATATCTTCCTCTAAATACATCCCAACCGACATTTGCGTTAGCAACACTATCACCATAAGCCCAGATATTATCCCATAAGTGAGGATCTCCACCTTCGTCTTTGTTAATAGTCATTCCGGCAGAAACTTCATAGAATAATGATGGACTAAGAACGTGAGTAACTTTAGCTGAGAAAGCACCATCTTGGTCATCTCTCATACCATATCTTGTATTGTTAACATTTGCAATTGCAAATCCAGGGAAACTACCACGGCCACCAGTTTGTCTTTCACTAGTTGTGTAAGTTCCTGTTACTCTAATCAAGAAAGGTTTGAAATCAAAGTTCAATGTACCAACATAAGTAAAGTCATTTCTGCTGTTACCTAATATTGGACCACCAGGATATATTAAATTAATACTATCACCTGATACTTGGTCATTAACTAAACCAATATCAATACCTGGATATGGCTGAGGATTTTGATCTCTTCTAAATAAGTTATTTACGTTAAGGAAGAATTTAACTCTATCATCAAATAAAGGACCGCCTAAAGTTGCAGACATTTCTTCATATCCGTAAGTATAAGCGCCTAAAGTTTTTTCGCCGTCGAATGTGTCGTCAGCGCTTTTGAAACCAATATTGTCAGTAATATATTCAAAAGTGGCTTTCATTTTAGGACCACCAGATTTCAATTGCTGACGAATAATACCAGCGTTAGCACCACCAAATTCAGCTTGATAACCACCAGACTGAACTTGAATTTCTTCCAACGCATCCTGTGAAATTGTTACACCTCTACCACCCAATACTGGGTTTGTAATGTTATTACCTTCAAGATAGAAACCAACTTCATCAAATCTACCACCTCTAATGAATACAATATTATCTTGAAGAACAACACCAGCAGATAAACTAAGAATATTGTTAACACCTCTAATCGGAAGTGCTTCAATATCTTCACTAGATGTAATTCTTGTAGCGTTAGTAGCATCTTTTTGGATAAGCGGTCTTTGCGCTTGAACTACAACACTTTCAACCGTAATATCATCGCTGGGGAGTTCGAAGTTTACGTATGTTGTTAAGTCAGCGTTAACACGAACATTAGTTAATGTAATTGCTTGATAACCAAGATAAGAAGCTCTAACATCATATACACCAGCTTCGAGGTTTAATAGAACAAAATCACCATTAGCATCAGTAGCAGCACCAATACTGGAACCTACAACAATAACGTTAGCACCTATTAAGGGTTCGCCTGTTTGTAAATCTACAACAGTACCCCTAATTCTACCTTTTGTTGTAGCCATTAAGGTAGGGACTAATGCTACAAATAGCAAAAAGTAAAAAATTTTTCGAAGCATATTATTCTCCTTGTTTGTTTAATTATAAAAGAAAGGGCTAAAGATCTAAAGACATTAGTAAAATTTTAATATCACTTTCACCTCCTTAGCTTAAAGTTTTTTTTTAAATATAATTTATCCATAGTAGTAAAGATATTATTTACCCTTGAAATAAAAATTTTGCCCTGGAACTTTTTTTGAATGATAATAGTCTAAACACCTAAAAGTTTATACCCTTTTGCGACTAAAATAAAACTTAGATACCCATTAAAACAAGAGCCAAATAAAGTATCCCTAAAGAATTACCCACCTAATTATCTTTATTTGGTATAAGAATTTAATATAAGCTTAATACTTTGTCAAGGTTTTATTATTGCGATATATTGTTAAATTTTGCATCGAAAATCAACTTTCCTTAACAAAAATAAACTTGTTGTCAATATTAAAATTTAGTAACGGAAAATATTTGCATGTTTTTATCTTTTTTGTACTAAAAAAGAACCTTCAAATCCAGAAGGTTCTTTTAAGTTTTTTACCTAAGCTAAAATATTAACAATTTTGTCAACAAATTGTTGTTTAGGAACTGCACCTATGATAGTGTCTTTTACTTCACCACCATCAAAAAACAAAACTGTTGGGATACTTCTTACACCAAATTTTATTGATGTGTTTTGATTGTCATCCACATCTAATTTACCAACTTTTACTTTACCTTCATACTGTTCTGCTAATTCTTCAATAATTGGTGCAATCATTCTGCACGGCCCACACCATGCAGCCCAAAAATCTACGATTACAGGAATATTCGAATTTACAACTTCAGCTTCAAAGTTATCGTCTGTTATAGTAATTGGTTTCATCTCTAATTCTCCTTCTTAAATTTTTCCATTTTTCTTTATTACGTCTCTTGCAATAATTCCTTTTTGAATTTCGTTTGTTCCTTCGAATATTTTATTGATTCTGGAATCTCTATAGAATCTCTCGATCGGTAGTTCTTTTGAATATCCCATTCCACCGTGTATTTGTACGGCATAGTCAGCTATTTTATCTAAGCTTTCTGAACAATAATATTTTACTATTGCTGATTGCGTGGAAATATTTTTTTGTAAATCATAATCAACAGCTGTTCTGTAAACAATTGATTCCATTGTGTAAATCATAATTTCCATTTCTGCAAGCATGAACTGGATTCCCTGGAAGTTGCTTATAGATTTATCAAATTGTTTTCTTTGTTTAGAATAATCAGTTGACATTTCCAACAATTCTTTCGCAGCACCTAAGCAAGCAGCACCTAAACCAAGTCTACCCGCATCAAGAGTTTTCATTGCAATTAGGAAACCTCTACCATCTCTGCCAACTAAATTTTCTTTTGGGATTCTTACGTTGTCAAAAGTAATTGGATTTGTTACGCTGCCTTTAATTCCCATTTTCTTTTCAGGAGGGCCAAAGCTATAACCCGGGTGATCAGTCTCAACAATAAAAGTACTAATACCTTTTTCAGTTCTTGCAAATACAGAAACGATGTCGGCAATACCGCCATTAGTAATCCAAAGTTTTTCTCCGTTTATTACCCACTCATCACCATCAATATCAGCTTTAGTTTTTAAGTGGAAAGAATCTGAACCAGCTTGAGCTTCAGTTAAACAGAAAGCTCCGATTTTTTCTCCGGATGCAAGTTGAGTTAAATATTTTTGTTTTTGTTCTTCCGAACCACCAATATATATAGTGTTTGCCCCGATTGATTGATGTGCACCAATAAATGTTGCTGTTGACATACAACCACGAGCTATTTCTTCTTGTGCTAAGCAGTAACCAACTTCACCAAATCCGCCGCCGCCGTATTCTTCCGGGAAAGACACACCGAGGATTCCGATTTCAGCTAACTTCTTAATTAAATCTTCGGGTATTTTTTCATCTTCGTCAATCTTTGATGCTATTGGTTTGATTTCATTATTTGTGAAATCTCTAACCATATCTCTGAGCATTAATTGCTCTTCAGTAAATTTGAATTCGAACATTCTTCACATTCCTGTAATTTATTTTATTTTGGTCTTTACTCTTTCACCGTAATAATTAACAACATATTCTCCGCCATCAACGCCAAGAACATTGCCTGATATCCAATCAGCTTCAGACCCTGAAAGCATTACTATTACTTTTGCAACATCTTCAGGAGTTGTTAATCTTCCGAAGGGATTCTTCTTAATTGCGGCATCAATCATTAAATCATTACCCGGAATTTTTCTTAAAGCAGGAGTATCTGTTACACCAGCCATAATTGCATTGGCAGTAATATTCATTGAACCCAACTCCATTGACAGTTGACGGATGTGAGATTCAAGGGCAGCCTTTGCAGTAGATACAGCTCCGTAACTTGGAAATACTGTTTGGGAACCTGCACTAGTTAATGCAAAAATTCTTCCGCCATGTGAAAATAAATCTCTTTGAATTAATCCTTGAGTCCAATAAACTAATGAGTGAGCCATCACATCCAGTGTCATCTGCATTTGGGCTTGAGAAATACAATCGTTTGGATTCTTTGAGATATATGGTTTGAGTGCACCAAAAGCCAAAGAGTGAATTAAAATATGTACATCCGGGTGTTCTTTGGTTGAGAACCTTTCTTTTATTTCATCTAGTATGTCGTTTCTTTTAATTGCATCAGCCGCATTTGCATTAAAGAAAATTGCTTTGTGTCCTGTCTTTTCTATTTTACGAATAATTGAATTTACTTGGGGCATTGTTGATTGTCTGTCCAAATGTATACCCAATATATGATAACCAGCTTTAGCAAGGGCAACAGCTGCCGCTCCTCCAAAACCACTTGAGGCGCCAAGAATTAAAGCCCACTTTTTTTCCATGTTTTACCTATTATGTTTTTAAATAATTTTTGAAAATAAAAAATACGGTCTCTTAAATCAACTCATTGAATTTATTATCGCGGTGAATAAATTATCGATTCTTTTCCTATAATTCCACTCAACTCTTCAACTAATTCATCATTTAAAGAAATTTGATAGTCGAGATAAAAGTTACGAGTACTTCCATTATCTTTTACAGAAATTATAACAGGAGTAATTCCTTCATATTTTCCAAAAGTTTTTTTCAACTCAGAAATCGTATTTACATCATGTGATTTCGTATTAGTGCAAACCACTAGTTTTTTTGTCAGTTTGTTTTTAGCTTCATTTAAATAAAATGCTTCATCAATGTGCAGCTTAACTGCATCACCACTGCTTTCAAGCTTACCTTTAACAAAGACTGTATTTTCTTCTTTTATACACTCTCCGAATTCTTCAAATACTTTTGAAAACATCAAACATTCGCACGAGCCTGAAAAATCATCAAGTTTAAAAAACGCCATCGTTCTACCAGCTTTATCAATCTTTGTTCTAAAGTCGGTAACTACACCGCACGCGCTAATCGCATCTTCAAATTTATAGGTTGATGGTTCACCAAAATGCACATTCGCAAACGACTTGTACTCACGTTCAAAATGTCTTAGCGGATGATCAGATAAATAAAAGCCGAGTACTTCCCTTTCTTTTGCAAGACAAATTTTTTCAGACCACGATTCAACTTCGGGAAGTTCAGGTTCTGTTATTTCCATTGATTCACTTGTTTCGCCAAATAAGCTGTTGCTATGCTGTTCCATTGCTATCTGAGCTTTGCTTCCGAACTGTAATGCGTTTTCAATAGCTGCAAAGTTTTGAGCCCTGTCTCCTTTTAAATGATCGAAAGCTCCGGCTAGCACCAAACCTTCAAGTACTCTTTTATTAATGACACGTGTGTCAACGTTTGAGCAAAGATCATAAATGCTTGTGAAGTCACGTTCCAAATTTTTCCTTTTGTTCTCAAGTTCTTTTACTGCATTAACACCAACGTTTTTAATTGCCGACATCCCAAAAACAATTTTGTTTTCCTTCACGTTAAAAAAGGTTGATGGATGATTGACATCAGGAGACAACACACTAACTTTATGTTTACGGCAGTCATCCAAAAACAATGTTACTTTATCAGTGTTGCCGAATTCATTTGTTAAGTTCGCAGCTAAAAATTCTTCAAGATAGTGTGCCTTTAAATAGGCTGTTTGATAAGCAACAATACTGTATGCCACAGCGTGGCTTTTGTTAAAACCGTAATTCGCAAACTTATCAATAACAGCAAAAATTTCTTCAGCAATTTCTTTTTTGATATCTTTTTCAACAGCACCGGCAATAAACTTTTTCTTTTGCTCAGCCATTGCCGCCATATCCTTTTTACCCATTGCACGACGTAGGATATCAGCTTCAGCAAGACTCATTCCCGCAATAACGTTTGCAATTTTTATAACCTGTTCCTGGAAAACGATAATGCCATAAGTGTCTTTTAATATTGATTCGAGCAATGGATGCAAATACTCAATCTTTTTTCGTCCGTGTTTTCTATCAATAAAGTCATCAATGAATTCCATCGGACCCGGGCGATACAAAGCGTTCATAGCAGCTAAATCATTTATACTTGCTGGCTGCAGCTTTTTCAAATACTCACGCATTGGGCCGGATTCAAATTGGAACACGGCTGTTGTTCTACCTTCGGAAAAAAGTCTGTAAGTTTCTTCATCGTCTAGCGGGATCTCTTCAATATCAATTTCTTCTTTTCGATTATCTTTTACTAGATCAATGGCATCACGTATAATTGTTAAAGTACGTAAACCGAGAAAATCCATTTTCAGCAAACCGGCATCATCCAGTTCTTTCATATTGAACTGAGTAACTAAGTCACCATCATCACCACCGGCTTTAGCAAGCGGAACAAACTCATCAACATTGCCCGGAGTAATAACAACACCCGCAGCATGCTTTGAGGCATTGCGGTTCATGCCTTCAAGTATTTTTGAATATTTAATTAATTCATGAATCATCGGGTCATCAGAATCTTTCACCCACTTTAACTCGGGCACTTCTTCTAATGCCTGATCAATTGAATATACTCTACCAAATTTCGAAGGTATCCATTTTGTAATATTATTTACTGTAGGAATTGGGATTTTTAAAACACGTGCAACATCTCTTAATACAGCTTTTGAAGAAAGCCTATTAAAAGTAATGATCTGGCAAACTGATTCTTCACCATACCTTTCTTTAACGTAGTCAATAACTTCGCCACGCTGATCGTCAGCAAAATCAACATCAATATCGGGCATTGACTTACGTGCTGGATTTAAGAATCTCTCAAAGAGCAAATCATATTCAAGCGGATTAACATTGGTGATTCCCAAACAGTAACTCACCAAACTACCGGCAGCACTACCTCTACCGGGCCCAACAGGAATACCTCTTTTTTTGGCTGCATTAATAAAATCTTGTGTGATTAAAAAATAACCTGAATACCCCATCTCCTGGATTATTTTTATTTCATAATCAAACCTATCTTCAATGTCTTTGTTCAGTTTTTTAAATCGATTGTGCATTCCTTCGCGTGCAAGCAGTTCAAAGTAATCATCAAGATTTTTTGCAGGTGAATCTTTTGGTATCGGGAAATTAGGATAATGAAAGCCTTCGAACTCAAGTTTGAAATCTATTTTTTCTTCGATCTCCAAAGTGTTTTCAATTGCGCCTTTGTAACCTTTGAAAAGTTGCTTCATCTCTTCGGTTGTTTTGAAGTAGATTTGATCAGTGCCGTAACGTAAATCTCTATAATCAACTTGCCCAGTTTTATCACCAAGATTTATAAGTATGTTATGTGCAACTGAATGATCTTTAGCGATGTAATGGATATCATTGGTTGCAATCATTTTAATACCTAGTTCTTCAGATAACTTTGGTATTCCCTTTAAAATTACCTGATCTTGTTCGAGGTTATGATCCTGTAATTCCAAATAAAAATCATCACCAAAAATTTCATGAAGTATAATTGAATTTTCTTTCGCTTTTTGGTAATCACCATTAAGTAACGGCGCGCACACGGGCCCAGCTAAACAAGCTGACGTACACACTAATCCTTCGCTATATTGCCTGAGCATGTCAAGATCAATTCGCGGACGATAATAAAATCCTTCTGTGTGTCCAATGGTGCAGAGCTTTATTAAATTTTTATATCCGATTTTATTCTTAGCAAGCAGAATTAAATGATTGTATTGCTTCTTCCTTCCTACAATTTTATTGCTTCCTTTGTCGGTTCTGCTTCCTTCCATTAAGATGTAAGCTTCCATTCCAAGAATTGGTTTGATGCCGGCTTTAATTGCCTTTTTTGAAAACTCGGATGCACCGAACATTACACCATGATCAGTTAAAGCAAGTGCATGTTGATTACAACCACATGCTGATTCAATCAACCCATCAATAGATGCAGCAGCATCTTGCAAGCTATAATGCGAATGATTATGAAGATGTACAAAATCACTCATTAAATAAATTCCTTTCTAAACTTTATTGTTTGCCAGTATGGCCGAAACCGCCTTCACCGCGGTCACTGTCAGACAACTCTTTTACTTCGACCAAATTTGCTTTATAAACTTTTGATAAAATTAACTGGGCTATTCTCTCACCACGGTTAATTTCAAAATCATTTTCGCCAAAATTAAAAAGTATAATTTTCACCTCACCGCGATAATCACTGTCAATTGTACCCGGAGAGTTCATTACCCCGATTCCATGTTTGGCTGCTAAGCCGCTTCTTGGACGTACTTCAATTTCATATCCAAATGGAATTTCAACAGTGAGGTTGGTGGGTATTAATTTCACTTTCCCTTTTTCAAGAATAATTTTTTCCTCAACAGCAGCACGAACATCCATTCCTGAACTACCTTCTGTTTGATATGAGGGTAATGGGACATCTGAGAAGTCATCAGAAATTCTTTTTATTTTTAATTCAATTTTTTCCATTTCAAAATCCTTGTTAGAGTAATTATTTTTTCAATAATGCCAATACACTTTTTATCTCACTGACTTTGATCACATTAAATACGAAAAGAGATAAAACAAACGCAGCTAACAAAATAAATTTATAACCGATCAACAAACTGTTGTTAAACAGAAGCACATAATATGCCGATCCTATTACTATACATGTTAATAAAATCTTTGAGATTTTGGAATACTCATATTTTATTGGATAAAATTTTTGAGCAGTTATAAACAATCCGGATGCCATTACAAAATAACTTATTAATGAAGTTATCGCTGCACCATAAATTCCGTAAATAGGGATCAATAAAAAATTTAGCAAAATATTTGTAAGTGCACCCACTCCAGTTATAAGAGGAAAGTACTTTGTTTTTTCTTCAATGTAAATGCCTGCCTGAAAATTAATATACATTCCATACAACAAATGGCTAAACAATATTATTGGGACTATGTATATTCCACTAAGAAAATTTTTCCCGATAATTGAAATACCATCTAAAAACTCAAAGCCGGCAATATTATCAATGAATAAAGAAAGGACTACCCAAAATGAGCTAGCAGCTAAAAGAAATAAAGTCAATACTTTTGAAAATAGTTCTTTGGCGTTTTCTTCTTTGGCATTATTCAAAAAGAAAGGCTGCCAAGCGTATTGAAACATAGATGCAAAAAGCATCATAAAAATGCCAAGTTTATAATTAGCCCGGAAAATCCCAAGCGTACCATCATCAGTCAATTCCCGTAGAATCGGGACACTAATCATTTGAACCATCATTGCAGAGAGCGAACCGGGCATATAAGGCAATCCAAACTTCAGCATTCTTTTTAATATTTCACTCGAGAAATTAAAAGTAAGATTACTTAAAATGTCAGGCAGTAGTAGAATAAATGTTAATCCAGAAGCAACAAGATTACTTATAAATATTGCTTCAATTCCAAAATCATAACCTAAAATTAAAATAAAATTCATTGAAAGATTGGTGACGATGTTCAGAATTTTGATGATAGCAAACTTCACTGATTTGTTCTGCATTCTTAGTAATGCGAATGGAATCAAAGAAAGTGTATCAATAGTTAAAAATGATACGAGATAAATTAAGAGATGATGAAATTCTGTTTGAAGATTAATTGTATTACCAATTCCTTTATAAAAATATATAAGTGGTAATGAAAATAGAATGCTTGTTATGAATACAGTAATAAACGGGACAGAGAAATTTTGCTTTTTTTGAATATCATTTTCAGCAAGTGAAAAATATTTCATAAAAGCAGCATCAAGCCCATAAATATAAGCTATATTCATGAATGCGATTATTGCGTATAAATATGTGTAAACACCAAAAAGATCTGTAGAAAGTACGTTCGTATAAAACGGGACAAGCAAAAAATTTAGAAATCGTCCAACAATAGTGCTTGCACCATAAATCGCGGTTTCTTTAGATAACTGTTTTAGTTTTTCAAGCATTCAATTAATATAATTCAGTTTAATCAATTTATTTTATGTTAAGCAGTTTTTTAGTTTTCCATTTAACAAATTGCATTTTACTTTTTATTCCAAGTTTATACCCATGTGTTCCGGCAGTACCTCTCCATTGATGATAAACATAATCACAAGCAGGAAAATCTTTCAATGCATATCCTTTTTTAGATGCTTCAATTTCATTAGTTAAACAGGGTGACCCATGTTTTTCAAAAGGAGGTAATTGAAGGTATTTCTTTTTATTGAATAAAGCACAATATGGGTGAATATATTCGTAACTATTTGTTTTGTCCACACTCATAAAACCATCGCTGTCTAAATAAAGCTTCTCACCAACTCCGTATGTATTTTCACCAATTTGCTCAATCATTAATTCAATAAAATTTTTTCTAAAAGCTATGCAGTCAGAATCGAAAGTTAAAAACCATTCACTATTAACATTTTCATTTATAAGTTTATCCATACCAGGACCGTGATGGATATTTCTAGAAGATGAAACAAGTTTTAACTTTGGAATTTCATCTGTCAATTTTAGGAGTTTCTCATTTGATCCATCATCAGAAAAATTATCGAGAACAATTATTTCAAGGTTTTCATAAAGGCTATGCAAAGACCAAATAGCTTTTTTGGTAAGATCGTAAGTCTTGTAATGCACTATGATTGCTGTTATTGAAATACCTTTTATAGAAAACATTTGTTATTTCTTTTAAAGATTAGAAGAATCTTTATTTTTAGAAAAATAAGGAAGCAACTTTTCAATGTAAAATTCTGGAGGCCGACAAGCTTTTTTAGATTCTGTTTTTACGAAAAAGTGATCAGTAAATCCTTCGACCAGTAATTCACCGGATTCTTTATTAAAAATTTTATATTCAATATGAACTTTCGGAGTATTCAATTCTGCAACCGTAGTTTCAATTTCCAATAGGTCATCGTAAACTGCCGGTTTTTTGTATTTTAGGTTTGCTTCAGTAAGAGGAAGTTGATAACCTTTTTTTTCGATTTCATTGTAAGCAATACCATAATGCCTTAATAATTCCGTTCTTCCAACTTCAAAATATTCAAGATATTTCCCATTGTAAACAAACTGCATTTTATCAGTATCCGCATATCTTACTCTTACGGTAAATCTACAATTGAGCATTATTCGGAATAGACTCCCATACTGCCAAACTTCTCAATTCTGCCTTGAACTAATTTATCGGGTTTTTGTTTTACAAGTTGTCCAAGCTCTTCAATTAGAATATCTTTCAAAGTCTTTGCAATTAGATCAGGATGTTTATGAGCACCACCCAATGGTTCAGGTACTATTCTATCAATAACGTTATGCTGAATTAAATCTTCGGCAGTTAATCTTAGTGCTTCTGCTGCTTGCTCTTTATAATCCCAACTTCTCCATAAAATACTTGAACATGATTCAGGACTGATAACTGAATACCATGTATTCTGTAACATTAAAATTCTATCACCAACTCCAATTCCCAAGGCGCCGCCGCTTGCACCTTCCCCGATGATCACAACAATTATCGGAACACGAAGCCTGCTCATTTCCAAAAGATTTCTTGCAATTGATTCTGCTTGCCCTCTCTGTTCTGCTTCTAGCCCAGGATATGCTCCAGGTGTATCAATTAAAGTAATTACGGGTTTATTAAATTTTTCTGCCAGTTTCATTAAGCGCAGAGCTTTTCTGTAACCTTCCGGATTTGCCATTCCAAAATTTCTAAGAAGGTTGGATTTGGTATCGCGCCCTTTTTGATGCCCAATAATCATAACCTTGTAATCGTCAAGTTTTGCAAATCCACCGATGATCGCTTTATCATCTTTCACCTGCCTGTCACCATGAAGCTCTAAAAAATCGTCAGTCATATTATAAATATAATCTAAAGTATATGGCCTTTCAGGATGACGTGCTAACTGGACTTTCTGCCAGCGTGTAAGGTTATCGTAAACGCTTAGTTTTAGTTGAATAACTTTTTGCTCCAATTTTTTTATCTCGTCTTTAATGTCAAGATTTTCTTCGTACTTCCGCATTTCATCAATTTTTTTCTCAAGCTCAATAATCGGTTTTTCAAACTCTAAAACAGTCTTCGACATTATTTCTCCTTCTTAATTAGCATTTGTGAGAGAGTCTCGGCAATAATTTCAAGATCTAACCAAACATTTGAATTTTTTGCATAATAAATATCAAGCTTACTGTGGTCTTTATGATACTCATCATATTTTTCTGTATACCACAGCCCTGTTAAGCCGGGCTTACCCAAAAACAATACACCAATCCTATTTTTTTCTTTCGGACCAACTAAACTTTTATTACGAATTATTATTTCGGGCAATTGCAGAACTAATTTAATAAAATCAGATGATTTACCACTAATTTTAAAAAATAAAAAAACAACCGGGAATATAAAAATGATTGATGGAATACTGATGAAATAATCCAATAAAAACTTAGAAAATTGATGGGACGCTGAAGAAATATTATAATTTATGTCAACTAGTGGAATATCATCAAGCATAGTTACGGAAGATTTGCTTACCATATATTCCTGGTCACTTCCTGCAACTTTTAACTCAACATTCTTTCCCTGGCATTGAGAAACAATTGAAAATATTTCCTGAAAACTAAGATCATTTGATGACAAAATAAGTTTGTCAATTTTTTGATCATCGATAACTTTTGCAATCATGTCATAACTTGCAACTACTTTGTATCCGTTATAGCTGTTATTTAATTCCTTCTTAGATTTTGTTACAAGCCCAACAATATGACTTATCTCTTCATAATTACTTTTTATTTTATCAGCCAAATCCAACGCTTCATCACTAGTACCAACAATTAAAGTCCTCTCATTTCTTTTGTCGTGGGTAAAACCTACTTTAAAGAAAAACTTAATTAATATTCTCCAAAGTGAAAATAAAATTAGAGCAAAGAAATAGGTTATTATTATTACTGCACGGCTAAATGCAAACTGCTTAAAAAAGAAAGTGACTGCTGCGATAAACAAAAACCCAAACAGCAAACCGGAGATGGAGCGCAAATTTGATAAAGTATATTTATTATAAGCCCCGCTAAGTGAAGAAATTAATACTTGAAATGCTGCCGGAATAAAATAAATCATTGGGATTACTTCTTCAGGAAATCCTTTATAGTTAGAAACCAGATAAAGATTTTCTGCTAACAAAATTGCAACAGCAAAAAATATAAAGTCAGCAAAAACTGAAGCAATAATAATTTTATAGACATTTAAAAATGCAACGAATTTTCTAATATTAATAGCAAATCGCAAGATCAGTTCAACAAGCAGATACGACGAAAAATGTTTTTTAACAAAAAGATTCATTGCGTTGTAAAACACCTTTGTTTCATCAATACTGCTTCGCTTTGTACTTTCTCCTTTGTAATGAATTATCTCAGTTGTATGAACATAATAAACTTTGAATCCGGCTTTTTGCACTCTGTAACATAAATCTAAATCTTCACCATACATAAAGAATATTGGATCAAATCCTCCGACTGCTTCGTAAACTTCTTTGCGCATAAACATAAATGCACCGGAAATTGCATCAACTTCGTATGTGTCATTTTCATCAAGATAAGTAAGATTATATTTTGCAAATAATTTACTTTTGGGAAAGAGTGAGCTCAACCCGGTAACTTTAGTGAAAGATGTCCAGACTCCGGGAAATCCTCTTCTGCACGCAAGTTGAAGTGTTCCGTCAGAATTTAAAACTTTACAGCCTGCTAAACCAACTTCATTGTTTGATTCAAAGAACTCAATCATTTTTGTAAATGTATCTTCCCTAACAATTGTGTCGGGATTGATCATCAAAATGTATTTGCCACGAGCAATCTTTAAACCAATATTATTTGCTTTGCCAAAGCCTACATTTTCTTTTTTCTTTATAAGGTTTACGAAAGGATACTTTTGTTGAATAATTTCAACACTACCGTCATCAGAATCGTTATCAACAACTATAATTTCTGTGGAAATATTTTTTGAGGCTTTTCGGATTGACTCAATCAGATTTTGCAAAAATTCTTTTACGTTGTAATTAACAACTACTATTGATAAATCTATCATAAGAATTTTATTTTAATATCCCCAGTAAACTCTTAAGCCTAAGTTTCCAGACCATAAAGATTGCCTCCCAAACAATCTTTTTCGACATCTTCGAGGTTCCCTCTATTCTATCAATAAAAATAATCGGGATTTCGGAAAGTTTGAAACCTTTCTTCCAAGCTTTAAAATTCATTTCAATCTGGAATGAATACCCGTTCGATCTAATATTATCCAAATCAATTGCTTCAAGCACTTCCCGTTTGAAGCACTTAAATCCACCGGTACAATCTTTTATTTTTAAACCAGTCACAATTCGAGAATATTTATTAGCATAGTAACTCAATAGTAATCTCTGCATTGGCCAATTAACAACGTTTACTCCTTGAACATATCTGCTTCCGATTGATAAATCATTTCCATCCAAAATTGATTGATACAATTTTTTAATATCGTTTGGATTATGTGAAAAATCCGCATCCATTTGAAAAGCACAGTCATAATTGTTTTCAATCATGTATTTAAAACCGGCAACATACGCAGTTCCAAGTCCCATTTTTCCCGCTCGTTTTAAAACATTTACTCTGGAATCTTTCTTTGAATATTCTTCAACATACTCTCCTGTACCGTCAGGTGAATTATCGTCAACAATGAGAATATCAAATTCAGGATAGAGCTCTAATAATTCAGGAATCAATTTCTGAATGTTATTAAGCTCATTATAAGTCGGTATAATAATAATAGATTTCATTTATTTCCGTTAACTATGGTGACCTTTTCCGAATAAAACTACAAAAACTGTTCTCATTAGAATTTGAATGTCCAATCTAAGAGAAATATTTTCAATATAAAACAAGTCGTAACGCAATTTATTTTTTACGTCTTCAATAGATTCATCGTATTTGTGCTTAACTTGTGCCCAACCGGTTACTCCTGGCCTAACTTTTAATCTCCTTTTATACAAAGGGATTTCCTTTGAAAGCTTTTCAACGAAGAAAGGCCTCTCCGGTCTCGGTCCAACTAAACTCATTTCACCTTTTAAGACATTTATCATTTGAGGGATTTCATCAATTCGAACTTTCCTTACAAACCTTCCTACTTTTGTAATTCTCGGATCATCTTTTTGTGACCAAACCGGTCCGGATAATTTTTCAGCATCCTGAACCATAGATCTAAATTTGATCATTTTGAATGGCCTCCCGTTCAATCCACTTCTTTCTTGTTTATAAAATACAGGTCCTCGCGAATCTATTTTTATTGCAATTGCTGTGGCTATAACTACTGGTGAAGAGACTAAAAGAATAAAAAGTGAAGCAAAAATATCTAACATTCTTTTTAATTTTTTCTCCCACTCAGGCATTAGCTGCGGCATAATATCAATTAAAGGAAAACCATAAATCTGGTTTGTCCGTGCCTGTCCGCTTATTATTTCATAAAGATCAGGTACAATTTTAATTCCGATACTAATATTATCAGTAGCTGTTATTACACTCATCATTACATCATCTTCGTGCTTTTCTGTTGCTATAATTATTTCCTGAATACAATTATCATCTATGACTTTTCTGATATTCTCGTATGTATTTACAACTTCAGCATTATTAAAAGTTTTGCCAATGTTTTCTTTTTTGACCGCAACATAGGCTACGATGTCTAAACCTAAGGCACGGTATTTTGCAATTGTATTATGAATATTATTTGCTTTTTTATTGTAACCAATGATCAAAGCATTTTTTCTGCCGTAGCCTCTAACAAGTAAATTTCTTTGAAGTGATCTAATAAAAAGTCGGCCAAAGCCTGTACAGCCGAGTAATATGCCCCAATAAATAAAAATTAAAAATCTGTTCGGAGAAGAAACATTGTGTACGTAATCATCATAAAGGATAACAAAGAAAAGAGCAAAGATTCCAACAAAGGTAGACTTGAATAAAGTGGATAGTTCTTCATAGCGTGAAGCAGCAAACCAAGTTCTATACATGCCGACAAACGTAAATACAATTAGCCAATAAAAATATACCGCAAACATGGGGATCAAGAATTCAGGCTCAGTAAATTGGGAAAACAAACCAGACTCAATTCTGAAGAAAAAGAATAGTGCCCAAGCAAAATTGATGGCAATAAAATCAATCGTAATAATTAGAGTTCTTTCAACACCTTTATTCAACTAAGCTCCGAAAAATTTGTCACAAATATGTTCGCCAATTGATAAAGAAGAAGTTGCCGCTGGCGAAGGTGCATTACAAACATGTACAACATTTTTATTTTCAACAAAATAAAAATCGTCAATTAATCCACCGTTTTTGTTACAAGCTTGCGCCCTAACTCCAGCACCGCCAACAATTAAATCTTCACTGTTAATTTCCGGTACTAGCTCTTGTAATGCCTTAACAAAAGCTGATTTACTAAACGATCTATAAAACTCACCCAATCCAGTTTTCCAGTATTTTCTAATTACATTTGTAAATCCGGGCCAGCTAAATGTTTCTAAAGTATCGGTTAGATTAAATGATGTTTTTTTATATCCCTCTCTTTGAAAAGATAAAACTGCATTTGGCCCGGCTTCAACTTCACCATTTATCATACGGGTAAAATGAACTCCTAAGAAGGGGAAAGAAGGATCAGGCACAGGGTAAATCAAATTCTTCACAAGATTTTTTCTTGATTCTTTTAATTTATAATATTCCCCTCTAAAAGGAATTATTCGAACATCCAGTTTTTCATTATTCATTTTTGCAACTCTATCGGACTGTAAACCACAGCAACTCACTAATTTTTGGGATTCAAAAGTTTTCTCATTAGTTTCAACAATTATTTCATTTCTAATTACCGAAATATTTTTCACTTCACTATTAAAAACAAATTCACAATTTTTGTTTTCCAAATATTCTTTTATTTTTAATCCAACATCTTTAAAATCAATTATGCCCGTCTGGGGAACACGAATGGCTTTTATTCCATTAACATGTGGTTCAATTTCTTTTAATTCCTCACTGGAAATAATTTTTAAATCTTCTAAACCGTTTTGCACTCCCCTCTCAAATATGTTTTGCAGTGCAGGCAATTGATTGTCATTTGTGGCAACAATTACTTTACCACAAAGCTCATAGTTTATTTCATGCTCATCACAAAAATTTATTAACTGCTTATATCCACGCCTGCAGTTTAATGCCTTTAAGCTACCAGGCTTGTAATAAATGCCAGAATGAATCACGCCACTATTATTCCCGGTTTGGTGTCTGCAGACATCATCTTCCTTTTCAATTATTAATAATTTTAATTCAGGAAAACGCTTTGAAATACTGTAAGCAGTTGCTAAACCAACAATACCGGAGCCAATAATTATAATGTTGAAAGTCATGTTAATAATTTAGCTATTTAATAAAGACATATATAAATCCCTGTATTCTAACACCATTTTATCAAGTGTAAAATCAGGTTTCAGCTTTTTATTATGATCAATAAAATATTGAGTATTATTTTTAATACGACTTAGTTTTTCCAGGTAATCATCAATGTTATTTAATTCAAATACTTGTTCTTCATTATATTTAACATTTTCTATATTACCTCCGACATTTGATGCTAGTATCGGAATTTCAGCCATCACGGCTTCAATCAAACTCAGAGGTAATCCTTCATAATAAGAAGGTAATGTAAAAACATCGAAAGCTTTCATATATCTGTAAGCGTTTTTAATAGCGCCAACCAAAAAGAAATCATTTTGAATTCCTTTTTCTTTTATAGTTTGATCGAACCTTTCTCTATAAGGGCCATCACCAACTACCACATATTTTGAATCCGGAAAGTTTTGTTTAATCTTCTCAAAATTATTTATAAGAAAATCATAATTTTTTTGATACGCCAATCTACCTGCGGAGCCAACTAAAAATACTTTCGATAAATCATAATCCGTTAAATCGGAAAAGTAATCCCTCGCATCTTTTGCCGAGACAAATTGCATTTCATTTTCGTTTAAACCGTAATAGATTACTTTACCATCTTTTACTAATGAGCTATCAATAGATTCTTTCAGATTTGTGTTACTTACAAAAACCGGTTCATCAACTTTGAGCAAAAAGAATTTGAAGTAGAGTTTAGATAACAATCGAAGAATAGAATTCATTTCATAATTTTTATCCAAAAAAGACAATCCATGAAAAGTGAATATGTATTTAGGTTTATGTTTAAGGAAAAACGAACTAAACGCCCCAATTAAAGCATTTGAGCTATTCATATGAACAATGTCATAATTATTTTCTTTAATTAGTTTTGCAAGTTGAAAAACAAAATCAAATGAATTAAATATGTTAAAATCCCTTTTGAGCGATTTAAAGTAGCGATACTTAACTTTATACTTATCTAACTCGCCAAATAAATAATCTCCATCCCCTGCAACTACTTCCACATCATAACCAAGTTCTTTCAAACCTTTTGCCAATGTAATTACAAATAATTGTGCACCACCGATATCTGCTCTGGTAATAATTAGTAAAATTTTCATTTTCGACATTAATATCGTCCTATTGAATTTCTCTATATAACTTCGTTAAACACTTTTATTAAATTTTGAGTAGTATCATTTATGTTAATTGATTCAGCCTGTTTCAGAGCTTTTTGTTTAAGATCGTTGTAAAAATTTTGATCTCTTTCCAATTCAATAATGCTATTTGCAAATGCTTCGTAATCCTCAGGATTATGTTTTATTCCACCATCTTTTACCACCTCAGGCAAAGAAGAAGTATTCGAAGTTAAAACCGGTAATCCTGATTGCATAGCTTCTAACGGAGGAATCCCAAATCCTTCATAAAACGAAGGAAACAAAAAAGCAAAAGCTAAGTTATATAAATACGGCAAAATATCATCAGCTAAAAATTTATAATAGAAAACTGAGTCTTTTCTTTTTCGAACTTCCGGAATTATGTTTTCAAAATCATATCCAGGCCTTCCGACTAAAACTAATTTTAGTTCGCTATCTTTTTCCCTTAATTTATCAACAATGTTCATCATGCCTAAGATATTTTTACGCTTTTCAATTACACCAACATACAACAAATATTTTTCAGGCAGATTTAATTTAGTAATTGCTGAGGGCATATTGTTTATGTCTAAATTTCGTGATTCGAACTTTGATGATGCCGTATTGTAAACTACTCTAATTTTTTCTCTTGGTACGTTATACATTTCGGAAATATCTTTTTTCGAATGATTTGAAACTGTAACAATCATATCTGACTTTTTTAATACAGGAGGTAAAAAAAGTGAAAGATATTTTATATAGGAATTTGGGTAGTATTCAGGATATACCTTAAAAATAATATCATGAACAACTGCAATTTTCTTTAATCCTTTAATTGGAATTAATGGAACCAAAACATTTGGTCCAAAGAACAAATCAATTTTATGTTCCTTGAGAATTTTTGGCAGTATAATGTTGAACCAAATTGGGGAGTAAAATTTATGGTTCACAAATTTCTTTTTATGATAAATATAATTATAAAAACTCTTATCAAATTCTAACTCGTCTCCTGTAATTAAAAAGTACTGGTTAGAATTATCATGATTTGGTATCTCTGATAATAGGTTTTTGAGATACCTGCCAGTTCCGGTCATTCTTCTATTTAGTACAGTAGCATCAACCGCAATTCTCATAGTTTAATTCACAACATCAAAAATTGTTGTTCTTCCCATATTTTTTTTAAAAAAGTCTTTAAATGAATGTATAATAACTTTTAGCGTATTTGGGGATATCTTGTAGGGATAAATAAATTTTATGCAAAAAACTAATATTAAATATAAAAAAGCTGGATAGAAGTATAAGCCAAGATTTTTTTTAGCAAAATAAAGTCGATTTCGTATGCTATAATAAAGCGGTAGTAATTTATTTGCCTTTGCAGTAGTAGAAAAAACTTTATGATATATTCTACTTGATCCAACATATAAAACTTTATATCCGGAACTGATTACTCTTTGACAATAGTCAGTATCTTCGAGGTACAAAAAATATTTTTCATCGAGTAACCCAACTTTTTCAATTACTTCTTTTTTAATTAGCATACAGCAACCTGAAGCAAATTCACATAATTTATTTAAAATATAGTTTTCAGAATTTTTATTAGGCCAAAAAGTAATTCCCGAAGCCCTAATTTTGTTTATCCTTCCACCTGCACTCCATATTGTATTTTTATCATTGTAGTAAGTAATCATTGGGGTAAAAACACCAATTTTATCCGAAAAGTCTTTATTTGAAATCAATTTGCTCAAAAAATCCGATTCAACAATTGTATCATTGTTTAATAAAAGCAAGTAATCAGAATTGTTCTCTAAGGCCTGTTTTATGCCAACATTGTTTCCGCCGGAAAAGCCAAGGTTTTCAATATTAACCATGACATGAGAAACAAAATCACCGAATTTATTCTTAATCTCCTCTGCTTCATTTCCGTCTGAATTGTTGTCAACAACAATTACATCGAAATTTGGATAATCAATTTTCTTAAGAGACTCTAAACATTCTGAAGTATCTTTTATTCCATTCCAGTTCAATAATATTATGCTAACTTTAGGGAACATTTCTAAATTAAGCTACACCGTTTTTTGTCTTAAATTGTCAAGATAGTTTTCCAATTCTTCCTCATTTATTGAAGGAATCTTGTGAGGTCTATAACCGTTCTTAATCATAAAATATAAGCCAAATATTCTCGCTCTTGCTTTAACCGAAAAAAAATTTTTCGAGTTAACACTTTGACTTAATAATGGATCTAACTCACCTATTTTATAAAAACTCTCCTCAACATCAGCGAACCATCTAAAAGGAGGATGAAAACCAGCTTTTATTATTTGATATGTGTGGTCAACATGTTCTAAAACATTTTTATATGTTTCATCCATTAGTCCTGCTTTTTTTAGAGCAGTATCCCTAAAATAACTTAGTGCCCCAGTAATGTTATGAAAAAAACAAATATTTAAGGAATTATCATAAGTTACTGTTTTACTGGGTTTTGGATCACCACCACTAGTTTTATTCCACGCACCATGATAGGCATAATTAAAATGTAGTATTCCGGAAACCTTACTTGCATTAATATAATTCTCAATGATGGTGGGATCTACTATTTTAATATCATCCTCAAATAAAAAAATATGTTCGCAATTATTATCCAACAAATATGTTAAAGCATCGTTTTTGGATTTAGCAATACCTTTATTTTTTTTATGTTGAATTATCTCCGTTGGTTTATTAAAATAAAATTGTTCAGGGTATGGATCTCCGTCATTAACTATAACAATATTATCAACATCTGGGACCGTAAGTATCAGTTCCTTAAAAAAATCGATTCTGTTGCAAGTAATAATTCCGATACCAATTTTATTTGACACTTTTATCCCCAACTTTATTTTTTCAATCTTTGATATAACTTTTCAATTTCTTCAGATTTTTTGTACCGTAAATATCTTCTACACAATTTAATGGCTTTTTGATATTCATCATCTTTCAAAGCCAAGTGAGCATTAAACAAGTAAGCAAACTCTACAGTATGAAATAAAAATCTAGGATAAATATTTGGATTCGTAATCGATTCAATTTTTTTTATCATAAAATAAAGTAAAATAGGAATTTTTAGGAAGTTGGAATATTCGTTTTTAATCTCGCGTAAATTTGATTTCCCTAAATTTTTAAAGAATAATTCTAAATGTTTCTGTTGAATTTCCGACACCTCTAGTCTATTCCTCTCTAAATTCTCGTATTCTTTGTTAGTTTTTTGTGGGGATTTATAAAATACACCAAGTGGCTTAGGTATGTGATGAATTTTATATTTTCCCGAAACGCTTAGTTCAAAATCATGATCTCCGCACACCTCAAATTTTTCATTGAACCAAATATTGTCTTCAAAATGAACTGATGCTCTCCACATAGGTTGTGACCCAATAATGCATCTTTCTAGTTGATAAATATGATTATAGGAAGGGAAGTTTATTTTTTTATTTGATAAAATGTCATCATATTTTTGGTTTTCAATTTCACTTAGATACTGATCGGCATAAACCAAGCCGTAGTTCGGATTATCCAACAAAAATTTTGACATCAGTTCATAAGCATTTTTTTTTAATCTATCGTCAGTATTTGAATTGGCAATAAATTTACCACTTGAATTTTTTATTCCTCTGTTCCATGCTTTATAAACTGTTTCACGTTCTTCTGTTTTTACGTAAACAATATTTTTGTACAACTCAAGATATTCTTTAATAATTTTATCTTCATTTTGTTTGGACCCACTATTGACTATAATGATTTCCAAGTCTTCAAAGATAGATTGTTCCAAAAGATCATCTATTTTCCCCTTAATAAATCTCTCTGAATTATAGGTTGAAACAATAGCAGAAACTAAAGGTTTTCGTTTTGAAGTTATTGACATAATTAATTAGGGAAAAATTTTAAATAGGGACCAAGTATTTTTTGATAAATTGTTTTCGCATCTTTAATGAAAATCAAAAGTGAAACCAAACTTAAGGATGAAAAAAGAATCCAATAATCAAATGTTCCTAAATGATAAAAAATCATAGTCACACTCATCAAAACTACAAGTGTAATAAGCTTTGTCATATCTTTGGTTAAAAACAATTTAGCAATCGAAATATTTATTTGTCTTTGCAAATAGAGCAACAATGCAACATTAGCTAAAATTACTGAAAAGAAATATCCCAGCAAACCCAACGGATTATTAAGTAATATAAACCCCAAATAAATACCCACAACTACAAATATTAAATTGTTAAGTTGAATCAATGCAAGAAAGTTGACTTTGCCAATACCCAGTAAAAAATTATAAATTGAAAAACCAAAATTATTTATTGATTCCGGTAAAGCAAGTATCAAAAAAACCAATATTGCTTCTTCATTACCAAAAACAATTTTTATTAATAAGCTTATTGGTAAAGCTAAAATACCAAAAGACACACCTGAGTATATAATTCCATATTTACAATAGTTTACTACCTCATTTTTAACAAAATCAATTTTATTTGAATCAGATTTTAATGCGCTGGCTTTTGGTAAAATAATTTTGAATGCATTAAAAAATAATCCCGAAATAGAAATAGCAAATCTTCTTGCTATTTCGTAAGCCGGTACCAAAGCGATAGTATAATGAACACCAATAACATATTTTATAAGCGGATCTATTAATGCATGAAATATAGACATTGCTTGAACCGACATGCTGAAGCTAAGAACTCTTTTAACTTCTTTTAAATCAAAAAAACTTAGCCGGATTAAATACTTTTTTATTCTAAAGAAAAAAACATAAAGATAGATCAACAAACTTATAGTAAAAATAATTATATACAAAATTGATAAATATAATATGGGCATTGAGAGATAATAAATAATGCCTACTCCGGCAAGATAGATTATTGATTCCAAAATTATAATTCTGCTAGAAATAACAAATTTAGATAAACCTTCAATAACAGCTTTAAAAAAAAATGTTAAATACTGCAGATTAAAAGCAATACCTAACAATAGAAATACGTTTATAAAAAAACTTTTCTGCCCTAACTGAATTATTTCATCATTCGAAATATAAAGCAAATACCCTATAACAAAACCAGCTGAAAAAATCAAAAATCCTAAGCAAATAAAAACTAAAATACTTGATGAAAGTATTTTACTTACTTTAACTTCGTCTTCCTTATGTTCAGCTACAAATTTCACAATTGATGTGGCAAAACCAAAATCTAGAGTAGAGCTAAATCCCCAAATAGAGGCAAACAATAACCATGTGCCAAATAGCTCATTTCCAAAATTTTCGAGATTTATTTTCAGAGCAAATAAAGCGAAGACTAATTTGACGACAAACTGAAATGAAAGCCAAATGCTATTTTTTTTATCTGAGGACATTTATCTAACTAATGTCTTTGAAGTTAAAGTCTTATAATTACTAATGAGTAAACCTAATAAAATTCCAGTCCAAACAGCATATTGTCCATAGAGCCATGACTCAGTCATAAGCATTGAAAAAATAATATAGATTAAAGACCAACAAATGAGTAAGGATAGTTTAATTTCTTGTTTAGTTTTATTTGGGCGAGACAAAGTTTGAATAATCTGTTTGAATATTGCAATTATAAAAATTAAAAAAGCTACTAGCCCAACAATCCCTGTCTCAGTTAATACTTGTAAATATGTTACATGCGGTGTTCTTTCCTTAACAAATTCCTCATAAAATGGTTTTGGAATCTCGTAATAAAGTTCAGAAATAAAGCGGAACGAATATGCTCCAATACCGAAAACTGGCTTTTGCAAGAAAGCCTTGTATGAAGTATGCCAAATCAATATTCTAGTTATCAAAGAATTGTTCAGTGCAGTTGGATCTTGCTCATCAATTTGTACTGATTCACTTTGCTCATCTAAACGGTCTCCGATATTTGATGTAGCTTCATTTCTAAGTATCATTGCCCCGCCAATAATTCCAATCATAACAAGAAGTGTTATGACGGTAGCAAACCTTTTTATCTTAAATTTTTCTCCTTTAATAATTAGAAAAATTAAAAGCGACCCAAAGGCTACTGCAAAAGATAACCACGCATTTCTTGTTTGGGTTAAAATTAATCCATATGTAATAGCAACTGAGCTAATACCAAAAATAACCTTGCTTATTCCTTTTGAATAAAAAAATAGAATTATTGAAATCAAAGCACCCAAACCTGCAAAATCGATATAGTAAACCCACAATATTCCAAAAACTCTCTCTCCTGTAGTTATTCCTAAATAAATAACCCAGAGGGTATGCATAAAAATTGCAAATATGAAGAAATAAAAAACACTTATGATTTTCTTATAATCTTTGAATGAAATTAGAGTTATGCAAAACATTAAAAGCAAAGCAATAATATTAGACATATCTCTTATACTAAGAAGCTTTTTAGGGGTTGTTACTAATGAAGGTAGCATCAAAAGAATATATAACAAAAGTGCTGTTAACACAGGATTTTTTAACTCTTTTAAGAAATCTCCCCTAAAATTTACCAGGAATGAGAGCAATAATATGTAAGAAAATGCAATAACTTGATGGACTGCATAAAAATGTGGTAAAAATAACAAGAAAAGCAAAATTGAATAAGACAAATAAAAATTGAGTACTGAAAAAAAAGAAACCCCGATAAAAAGTAAAACAAATATCCCTTTCATTCCAATAGATAGATTTAACACAAAATGCATAAAAAATAATAAAACTGCACTAGCAATAAAAAAAGACACAAAACTAACTGGACTATCATTTAAGCTTAATGTTTTCAAAGGAGGCTCTTCTTTTACTAAGCTTTTTTGCTTTTTCTTAGTGAAAAATTTTCTTTAATTTCTTGAACTTTTGGGTTATCGGAATGAATTAATACCTCCCTAGAAATTATATAAGCAATTACGAAAAACATAATTACTGATGTAAATATTAAAGCAAATAAAGTTCTAGGAGGGTAAGATTTTTTTTCTGCCAAAACCGGTTCATCAATAACTTGAAGCATTGGCATTTGTTTTTGTTCTTCTAATTTTGATTGTTCGTACAATGGGATAATAAATTCAAGCATTTTGTTGTATATAGTAACATCCCTAAAATGTCTTAGATACTGCATTGTTTTTTCAGGCAAATTATTAAGTGATAACAATAGTTGAGATCCATCTTTTCCACTTTTCAGATCAGCTAATTTTTTCTCTAATTCTTCAACGGAAAGTTTAATCCCTGTAACGTTGGGTGATTCTTCTCCGTAAAGTTTTATCATTACCGAAGATTCAATTTGCTTTGCTGCTAGTTCTGCTTCCAATTGAGAATATACTTCAAAACTTGATTTTGCTTGATCCTCTGCTAATAAAATTCCACTCTCATTTTGGTAGATCACTAAAGAATCTTCGACATCTTTTAGTTTCTCTTTAATTTCATTGTACCTTTTTTCAAGGAATAATCTATTTTCCCTTGATTTAGCAATATTAAGCTCAATCATTGTAGTATTAAGATTTTTGACAATATAGTTAACCATGTCAACAGATTTTTGAGGTGAGGTTGAACGAACAACAATTTGGTAAGCTCCTTCTTTTGTGTCACCAGCTATAATCTTTGATGTAAGTTCTTTCAAAGTTTCCATCATGGTTTCATGACCATATTCTTCAAAAAGACCAAATTCATCTACCAAATTTCTTAGATTAGTCCTACTATAAATAATAGTAGTAAACATATCGTAATCTCCACCTCCGGAAATACCAGGGATGCCTATCGGAAGGTCAGAAAAACTCGAAAGCAAAGATGATAATCCTCCCAACTGATCAGATTCAACAGAAACAATTAACGCTTCCGAGTCAAACTCTTCGTCAATAAAAAAACGCACCGATAAATATGAAGAAACTAGAACAAAAATACCTAACGTAATTAATAAAACTTTATGCTTAACAATTATTATCACATAATCAAGAAAATCTAATCCTCTATATTCACTCATAAGTTTTTTCCTATTTATTTAACTGATCAATCAATAGAATTAATGTTGCAACTGATCCTAAAATACCAGCTACAGAACCAACTTGTTTAAGATAAAAATCAAAACCTCGTACTGGTTCCTTTGGTACCCACAAAAAATCTCCCGGTTCAATATTTATCGAATCCTTTTCAATGGATAACCAATTTTTTGTTGTACCTTTTATAAGCATTATTTCATCTTTTGATTGATCTACTAGACCTCCTGCTTTTTCGATATAATATTTATAATCTTTGTTTTTTACATACTGAATTTTACCTTTATGAGGTACTTGACCAAAAACATAAATATATTCTTCAAATTTTGGAATATGGATTACATCTCCATCCTTTACGATTAAATTAGTACTGGATAAATCACTAATGTCGGTAAAATTAATTATTCTTCCACTATTATAAACATTTAACTCATTTTCCAACTGAAAATATAAAGTATCTTCAACATTTAGGTTGGATAATCTAGAGAGCCTAAACTGTTCTAATCTTATTTTATTTTCAATTTCAATAAGTTCTAATTCAGTCAAATTATTTTCATTAAACATTATATCAGCGCTAATACCAGAGATGTACTTTACATTTTCTTGCCAAGCTACTTCTGTAAATCCCCCAGCTTTTTTTATTACTTCACTAATTTTGGTTCCATCTTTTTTAATGTAAATAAATCCAGGTTTATTAACTTCACCTAAGACCAAAACTTTAAAACTTTTCTTTTGAGTCTCATCAGCTAGAATTTTTATTCTATCACCTCTTTGCAGTTCAAATTCATCCAGAATATCTACTCTTAAAATCTCTTCTTCATTTCCATCATAACTCAATCTTGAAATTTCTGCATGCGTCACATTTTCATAAGCTTTGTTAATTCCTTGGGCTAAGAAAATCACATCTGAGAGTTTATCACCTTCAACGAATTGAATTTTTTTTGGATTATTTATCGCCCCATCTATCTCAATGAAGTTTCTTTCTAAATCCAGCATTGGCAATAGCAGTAAATCCCCATTTTTTAAATAAGGATTGTTTTCAAAATCTCCATTTAATCTAAATCTGGCGAGATCAAGAATTTTCTCAGTTCCATCAAATCTTTTTAGAGTAATATTCCTTAATGAATAATCTTCAAATTCTTCAGAAACTTTTGCTAAAGTAATTTCATCTCTAGCAGCAGAAAATGCCGCTTGTTTTGCTTGTGTATACAACCTAGTAAGTAATTCATCAACTCTTTCATTTGCCAATGCAGGGAAAGAACCAGTCACAAAAAAGTCACCGCCAATTGTGACACTTATTTTTTGCAACGATAATAACGGAGTCTTTGATTCATTATTTAGTTCAATTTGAGCATTCAAAAAGGTTACGAACAAAAGAATGAAAAACAAAATCTTTTTCATATTTTATCTATTTCCATAAAGTGTTTTATAATATGTCTGATATTCGCCTGATATAATTCGTTTCCACCAATTTTCGTTTGTTAAATACCAGTCAATTGTATCACTAATTGCTTCTTCAAATTTATATTCCGGTTTCCAACCAAGTTCATTTTCAATTTTAGAAGAATCAATTGCATATCTTCTATCATGTCCGGGCCGGTCTTTTACAAATTGAATAAGCTCTTCACTTTTACCTAGTTTATCTATAATCAGTTTCACGATTTCGATATTTTTCATTTCCTGGCTAGCACCGATATTATAAACTTCACCTGGTGTACCTTTTTCCCAAACTAATTCTGCTGCTTTGTTGTGATCAATTACGTAAATCCAATCACGCACATTTAAGCCGTCACCATAAATAGGAAGTTTTTTGTCATTTAGTGCATTGATTATCATTAATGGAATTAATTTTTCCGGGAATTGAAATTGTCCATAGTTATTTGAACATCTTGTCATTACTACCGGCAAACCGTATGTATGATGAAAAGAGAACGCAGCCATATCAGCAGCAGCTTTGCTTGATGAATATGGACTATTTGGAGATAAAGGTGTTTGTTCAGTAAACAAACCAGTTTCACCTAAACTTCCATAAACCTCATCCGTTGAGATTTGTAAAAACTTTTCAACTTCAAATCTTTTGGCAGCTTCAAGCAATACGCATGTACCAACTACGTTAGTCTCATAAAATACTTGAGCACCTAAAATACTTCTGTCAACATGTGACTCAGCAGCAAAATTGATTACATGTTTTATTTCATACTTACGGAAGATGTAATCAACCAATTCGTTATTAGTTATATCACCTTTAACAAAAGTATAATTTTTTGATTTTTCTGAGTCAGCTAGATTTTCAAGGTTTCCAGCGTAGGTTAACTTGTCAAGGTTAACTATAAAAACATCATCACGATTTGAAAGAATATGATTAATAAAATTACTTCCAATAAATCCGGCACCGCCGGTCACTAAAATATTTTTCAATTAGAACTCCTAGAATAAAAACATTCCTATAAAAATGCCAGTTTGAATAAAAAATGAATCACCGCTTAAATCACTTGGAACATTTCTTAATTCTTTATCATTATCTATTTTCCAATCATCAGCAAAAGTAAAATTATAACCGGCTCCTATTCTGAAGGCCATAAATCTGTTAAACGGAACATCTACATTTAGAGTTGGCGATAACGTGAAATAAGAATTTTTTATTTTTCTACTGATATTTGGGGAATTAGAATTTAATTCACTCCAAACTCCATCCCAATCAAATTCACCATTGTTTTTATAAAGATCAATTGATAATGAACCCGAACCAAGCATTACTCCAACAGAAGCTGCAATTTTTCTAATGAAAGGGAACGAATATTCTATAGTTAATGCTCCTCCTCCAAGTCCGTATTCGACCTCTGTTTCGAATCCATTTGCATTTGAGCTTCTTGTCAACGAACCGGAATAACCAATACCGCCAATCCTTAAATTATCGACAATTTTAATATATGCAAAACCGCCGCCGCCAATTGCGAACATTCCGCCATTTGGCAATTCTTCAAGCCCCTGCTGTTTTAGCATTTCATTTACCGGGTCAAAATTGGGCATTACCCACATTGGTGTTACACCACCAGCAATAGCAAATTTGGACACCCAAGCTGCTGATCTTCTTTGCTGAGCATTATTAAATACAAAGCAAAGCAGTAACATTAAGAAGATTATTTGTGTTTTTTTCACGAAATGGTAAATTATTTTTAATCGAAATTATAAGTTAATTAATGCACATTAATAAAAAAACTAATTTTGGAAGGGATTTTGGAATTTACAATTATTTAAAAGGCTGAAATGATTTCAAAAAATGCCAACCATAACCATTCGAAACCATCTTCAGCCTTCGTTAGGGTGCGTAGTAAATTTATGTTCTAGTCCATCATCATTCTTAAAAATGAAGAACTATCATTTTCTTCTTCAGTTACTCTTGCTTTTAAAGGTTTTTCTTCTTTGTTTTCAAAAGCATCATATTGTTCAAATTTAAATCCTGTCTCAGCTTTAGGTTCATTATTTGTAAAATCCCTTTTTGATTTTTTCACACGGAAAATTGTTGGGATATCCAAATCATCATCTTCATTAAATTCATAATCTTTTGGGGAAAAACCTGTAAATGTTTTTTCTTTTCTTTGTGGATTTTCTTCCGGTTTTTTTGGTGCATATTCTTTTTGTTGATTGTCGCTTGGCTGGAAACCAGTGGCAATAACAGTATAAGAAACGTAATCATTCATTTCTTCTTTATTTACCCAACCAAAGATTACGTTGGCTTCTTCACCAGCAGCTTCGTAAATAACTTTGTTACCTTCGTCAATTTCTTGCATTGTTAAGTTGGAAGAACCACTAACGTTAAGTAGAATATTTTTTGCTCCTTTAATGCTGATTCCTTCAAGCAATGGTGACGATATTGCCTTCTGAGCCGCTTCAATTGCACGGTTTTCACCACTTGCATTTCCACAACCCATTAGAGCATCACCACTTTCATTCATCACTGAGCGAACATCAGCAAAGTCAACGTTAATAATTCCCGGAATTGTAATTATGTCTGCAATACCGCGAGTTGCTTCATAAAGTACTTCATTTGGTTTGTCAAACGCTGTAGCTGCCGACACAGTTTTATCAAGTATGTTTAATAATCTTTCGTTTGGTATAACAATTAAACTATCAACATATTGCCTTAATTCATAAATGCCTTCTTCAGCATTTTTCATTCTCTTTTTACCTTCCCATCTGAAAGGTTTTGTAACTATACCAATCACAAGTGCACCAAGGCTTTTGGCAATGGAAGCAACTGTCGGAGCTCCGCCGGTTCCGGTTCCGCCACCCATTCCTGCAGTAACAAAAACCATGTCGCTACCCTGAATAACTTTTGTGATTTTATCACGGTCTTCTTCAATTGCTTTTTTACCAACATTCGGGTCGGCTCCCGCACCAAGCCCTTTAGTAATTTCAGTACCGACTTGGATTTTGTAGTTTGCATTGCTTTTCTCAAGTACTTGAGCATCAGTATTAATTGCCACATATTCAACACCGGATAATCCTTTACTCATCATACTTTCGATAGCATTACATCCGCCGCCGCCAACTCCTATAACTTTAAGCTTGGCAGATAAGGAATCATTGCGATCCAAAGTAACAAATCTAGGCATTTTATGTCCTCCTGGTTATGGTTTCTTTTTTATAATTCTTCAAAAAAATCTTGCAGCTTCTTCATGAATCCGGAAAAAGATACTTTTGAACCGCTTTTCTTTTTCTTTGATTCTGTAATTGCTTCGGAGGAATTTGTGCCCGGTATGCCCTTTATTAATCCGGCAACTGTAGCAAATTCCGGGCTTTCAATTTCATTTGATAATCCTTCTCCAAGTTCTAGCGGGACACCAATTCTTGCCGGTAATCCGAACACTTCTTCCGCTAACTCTGTACATCCTCTAAGCAATGAGCCACCGCCGGCTAGTACTATACCGGCTTTTATCTTTGATTTAAAATTTGTATGTCTTAATTCATTATCTATTAGTGTAAACAGCTCTCTCATTCTCACATGAATAATTTGTGTTAAAAGTGTTACCGGGATTTTAATGTTACCTCTTGCTCCAACCCCTTTGATAAAAATATCTTCATCTTTAATGATTGCACTTTCGGAAGCATAACCATATTCTTTTTTTAGTTTCTCCGCCTCAGCAGTTACTATTCCCAGCGATTCACGGATGTCGTTAGTTACTTGGCTTCCGGCAACTCCAATAACTTTTGTATGCTTTATAGTTTTATCATGAAAGACGGCAACGTCAGTTGTTCCTCCGCCTATGTCAATCAGTACAGTGCCTAAATCTTTTTCATTTTCGTCAAGCACAGATTCACTTGAAGCAATCGGCTGAAGCACGTAATCTTTTACTTTGAACCCGGCTCTCTCAACTGATCTATTAATATTCTGCATAGCCGGAGTTGAAGCCAGCACAACATGGTTTACAGCTTCAAGTCTTGAACCGCACATCCCAATTGGGCTTTCAATACCACCCTGGTGATCAACAAAAAATTCTTCAGGAATTATGTGCAATATTTGTCTGTCAGAAGGAATTCTAATTGTTCTGACATCGTTTTTTAATCTATCTAAATCATCTTGTGTAATTTCTTTTTCAGCGTTACTAATCGTAACATAATTTCTATGTCTCAAACTTGAAATATGTTCACCGGCGACCCCAACGTTTAATTCAGTAACTTCAATGCCGGCTCTGTTTGATGCTACTTCAACAGCTTCTTTTATTGCTTCGGCAGTTTTAGCAATGTTGGCAACTAATCCCCTGCTCAGTCCTTCAGAAGGGGAAACGCCAAACCCAAGAACAGTAGTTTTATCATCACCTTGTTCCGCAATAACAGCACAAACTTTGGTTGTGCCTAAATCAAGTCCGGCTACGATTCTGTTTTTCATAATTGTGTGTTCCCGTTAGAGGTATCTGAATTTATTTTTCCAATCAATAATTGTTTATTATATCTCAAGTCAGCATAACTTATCATTTCATTTACATTGTTATCTTTAACTTTACTCCAAAAAGAGTTGAAGTATAGAATCTTTTTAATTTCATTTTGCCTGCCAAGTACAACAGGATAGTTTAACGAACTAAAGTATGCGACAATATCTTTTCCGTTTCTTAAATCAATTTCCGATAAATCTTCAAACATAGACGCATCGGCAAACTGTATTGCTTTTATAATCTTTAGTGCAGTTATTAAATCTTTATTTTTGATATTGAGTTTTCCGGTTTTATCAACCGCCGGATTTTTGATGACAGGAAAGTTTATGTTTTCAGTATACTGCAATAACGGCAACAATTCACTTTTACTTGTGATTAAGTAAGCCTGCTCATTACTGTAAATTACTACATCGACATCCTTCTCTTCTATTTCAATAACAACTTTGTTCTTATCATTTTTGATGAAAGCTCTTTCCACGTAAGGATGCTTTTCAATTCTATCTTTAATTATTGCTAAGTTGAGATTGGCATAATCATCTTTGTTATCTAATCCTGCAAATTTGAAATACAAGTCATTTGATAAATAGCTATCACCGTTCAACTCGATAATCTCAACTCCGTGATTAGTTTTATTATCAATACTGAATGCCAGGAATAATATGCCCGCTGTAATCAGAAATAAAAATAGTATGCCTTGTTTTCTTATTGTGTTATTCATTTTATTTTGAAATTAGATCAATAAATTTTTCGCCGAACTTCCAAATATCCCCTGCACCCATTGTTACAATTATGTCATCTTTTTTATAAATATTTTTTAGCAATTCAGGAACCTTTGCTTTATCAGGCTCATAGATTACATTTTTGTGTCCGTATTTTTTTGCAATGTTTGCGATCATTTCACCTGACACACCTTCAATCGGTTCTTCTCTCGCCGGGTAAACATCAGTACAAACAAATACATCCGAATTCAAAAAAGATCTACCGAACTCAACATAAAAGTCTTGTGTTCTTGAATAAAGATGGGGCTGAAATACTGCAACCAATCTTCTTTTCCAACCGGATCTGATTCCTGAAAGTGTAGCATTTGTTTCGGTTGGATGATGTGCGTAATCATCAATTACCAAAATGTCTTTGTTGTACTTTGTTTCAAATCTTCTGTAAACTCCACTAAATGCAGCCAATGATTTTTTAATCTGTTCGAAGTCTAAACCAAGCTCAATTCCGATAGTAACAGCCACTAATGAATTTTTCACATTGTGCAATCCGGGAATATTTATTGTGATCGAACCGATCTCCTTATTGTTGTAAACAACAGTATAATTGCTTTGATATTTATCATAAGTTATGTCAACAGCCTTTACATCTGCGTTCGCTGTTATACCGTAAGTGATAATCTTTTTATTTATAAACGGAATAATTTCCTGCAATGCCGGTTCATCCAAACAAATAACATTGAATCCGTAAAACGGTACTTTGTTTGCAAATTCAATAAAGGCTTCTTTTAAATCATCTAAATCTTTGTAAGTATCAAGATGCTCAACTTCTAAAGTCGTCATAGCTGCAATACTCGGTGTAAGCTTTAAAAATGTTCTATCAAATTCATCTGCTTCAACAACAATGTAATCACCTTGACCTAATCTAGCATTCGTTCCACCAAGTCCGCTTAGTTTTCCGCCAACTATAATGGTCGGATCAATTCCACCCTCAGTTAAAACCAACCCAACCATTGAAGTAGTAGTAGTTTTGCCATGTGTTCCCGCGATACCGATTCCATACTTCATACGCATTGTTTCTGCAAGCATCTCTGCTCTTTTTATTACAGGAATCTTTTTCTCAATAGCTTCTTGTACTTCCGGATTATCTTCTTTAACAGCGGATGAATAAACAAGTACATCTGCATCTTTTACATTCTTAGGATTATGCCCAAAACTGATTTCCATACCAAGACTTTCTAATCTATCTGTTACTCCCGATTTATTTAAGTCAGAACCGGATATATTAAATCCTCTGCTGTGAAGTATTTCAGCAATGCCACTCATACCAATTCCACCTATACCCACAAAATGTATTTTCTTAATAAACGTTTGAATCATCTTTAATCTGCTCCGGTTAATTTAACTCTGCAAGTTTAATTGCTCTTTCTGCTATTTCCCTCGCTGCATTAGGTTTTGAAAATTTCTTAATATTTGTTTTTAACAAATTGATTTTATTATCATCTTTAATTGTTTGTGAAACTACTTCCCAAAACTCACTTGCAAGATTTTTATCTTTAATTAACAATGCGGCTTCACCTTCCACCATTGTTTTTGCATTTTTATATTGATGATCTTCTGCAACATTTTTTGATGGAACAAATACTACAGCTAATCCTAAGTATGCCACTTCTGCTATTGTTGTGGCACCGGCACGGGCCACTACCAAATCAGCAGAAGAATAAGCTGCGGACATATCATCAATAAACGGCATAACTTTTATATTATCTGATTCACAGTCATTGTAATCATCATAGTATTCTTTGCCTGTTTGCCAAATTACTTGGATTTCATTTTTATTAATTGATTCAAGGTTATCTCTTACAACTTTGTTCATCGAACCAGCACCGAGACTTCCACCAATTACCAATAATGTTTTTTTATTTTTATCTAAATCAAATTGTAATCTTGACTCTTCTTTGTTTTTTAATTCCATGCTGATGCGAACAGGGTTACCAGTTACGTTTAGCTTATCTTTGAATCGGAAATATTTTTTTGATTCTTCAAAACTCAAGTGTATTTCATCAGCACTTTTTTCAAGCAATCTATTAGTAATTCCAGGAAAACTATTTTGCTCCATTAACAAAACTTTTGAACCAAGCCAATCAGCAGACCACACAACTGGACCGGAGATATATGCACCACAACCTATTGCAACTCTTGGCTTAAAAACAATATTTATAAAAAACGATTGCATCAATGATACCAATAGTTTTATTGGGAATAGAATATTCTTCAATGTTATTTTTCTTGCGAATCCGCTTATCCATATTGTCTTAAATTTATAACCAAGTTCAGGAATAACTCTCGCTTCAATTTTATTTTTCGTTCCTACAAACAAAAACTCAGCATCGCTTTTTATACTTTTAATTTGTTCAACAACTGCAATTGCAGGGTACAAATGTCCACCAGTGCCGCCACTGCCAATTACAAATCTATATGGAGTTCTTGTTTTCATACTTGTTTAATTTTTAGCTCTCTTGTTCGAATAACTTGTAAGCCTATATTTGTTAATATTCCAACTGAAACAGCGAAAATTATAATTGATGTTCCGCCAAAACTTATAAACGGTAATGTTATACCGGTTGTTGGGAATATCCCGGTTACGACTGCAGTGTTTATAAAAGCTGCTATCGCTATATTAAATGAAATTCCGAATGCCAATAATTTTCCAAATTGATCATTTGCCTTAAATGCTATAATCAATCCGATTGTAAAAACAATCATATAAGTAAGTAGAACTAAAAATGTACCGATGAATCCAGTCTCTTCGCCAAGAATTGAAAAAATAAAATCACCGAAAGGCTCCGGTAAAAATAAATCGCTTTGTCTGCTGTGACCAAGGCCCACACCAAGAAATCCACCACTACCAAGTGCTATCTTAGCTTGTTTCACTTGAAGGTTAACATCAGTTCCTTTTATTAAACTATCAATGAATGTAAAAACTCTTGATCGTGAATGAGGAAACATCAAAATCCCCAACACTGCAAAGGTTCCACCTGCTCCAACAACTCCAGCTATATGTTTTAGATTGGCTCCGCCGATGTATAAAAGCATCAACGAAATTGTAACAATTATTATGCTTGTACTTACGTTTGGCTGAATTAGTATCAATCCGGCAATTAAGAAAACCCAAATCATTGGATAGGCAAAACCGTTTTTCAAATTTTGAATGCCTTCACCTTTGCGTTCAATCATAAATGCTAAATGAATTATTAAAACTATCTTAGCCAACTCTGATGGCTGAAATTTGAAAATTCCGAAGTCAAGCCATCTTGATGCACCTTTTACTTCCGGAGCAAAAAGCGTTGCAATTAATAATACTAACACCCCAAGCAGCATATATTTGCTAAATTGTTTGTAATTGTCGTATGGAATAATTGACGCTATTATCAAAGCTCCAATGGCAACGATTACTTTCCACAAATGGGATTTAAACAATACATAAATGCTGTTGAATTTAATTGCACTATAAGTTCCACTTGCACTCAATACCATCATAGCACCAAATACCATTAGGCAAATCACACAAAAGAGCAATATTTTTATAAGTAATTTCATTATAAGTTTTGTACTGCTTCCTTGAATACTTTCCCTCTATGTTCGTAACTATTAAACATGTCAAAACTTGCACATGCTGGTGAAAGTAAAACAACGTCTCCGCTTTCAGTATCTTCTACTGAAGATCTAACACAGTCTTCCAAACTATCTTTTATTTTTACTTTCACTTTATCATTAAAGAAATCAAAAACTTTTTGTGAAGAAGAACCAATTGCATAAACCAGTTTCGATTTCTCAATAACTAAATCATTGATTTGATTGTAATCGTTACCTTTGTCTTTTCCACCCAAGATTAAGATCAACGGTTCATTGAAACTTCTTAATGCGTACCAAACTGCATCAACATTTGTTGCCTTAGAATCATTGAAGTATTTCACACCATTTAATTCACGAACAAATTCCAATCTGTGTTCAACAGCATCAAATGTTGAAAAAGCTTCTTCAATTTTTTTATTTTCAATACCAATTATTTTTGCGATAGCCATTACTGACATTGCATTCAGTTGATTATGTTCGCCTTTAATTTTTAACAAATCTGTTTTAGCAACTTCCTCATTTTGATAAATGAAATTATCTTCTTTAATATGAGCAATTGCATTTTCATCATTCAATGAAAACCCAATTTTAGTCGAAGCAAAATCTTTCACATACTCTTTCAAATATTCATCATCATAACCAACAATTAAAAAATCTTCTTCGGTTTGATTTTCATAAATCCTTAGTTTTGATTCGATATACTTTTCAATTTTATTTTCATATCTATCCAAATGATCAGGAGTAATATTTAATATTACAGCAATCATTGGTTTAAATTGATCAATAAAATCAAGTTGAAAGCTTGATACTTCAAGAACAACATATTCATTTACATTAACATTAAGTGTTATCTCAGAAAAAGCATAACCAATATTGCCTGCAGAATAAACTTTAAATCCGGATGTTTTTAAAACATGTTCTGCAAGTTTAGTTGTAGTTGTTTTTCCGTTTGTACCTGTAATAGCAATCATCTTTCCTTTACAAAACCATGAAGCAAATTCAAGCTCGCTTACTACTTTTATATTTTTTTCAACAGCACTTTTTAAAATTTTTGAGTCTGACGGAACACCTGGGCTTGTCACTATCAAATCTGCTTCGAGAACTCTCTCACTATGTCCATCAGTTTCATATTGTATTGATAAGTCATCCAGCATTTTCAAATTCTCTTGCAATTTATCAGCCGATGAAAAATCGCTCACAAATGGAACAGCACCAATTTTCTTTGCTAACTTAGCAGCTCCTATTCCGCTTCTGACAGCTCCAATTATTGCGATATTTTTGTTTTCTAAATTCATTATCTGATTTTGAATGATGCCATACTTACAAGTGCTAGAATAATTGTAATTATATAAAACCTCATTACTATCTTTGGTTCTGTCCACCCTAATAATTCAAAGTGATGATGAATAGGGGCCATCTTAAATACTCGCCTTCCTTCACCGTATTTTTTCTTTGTGTATTTGAAATAGAGTCTTTGAATTATAACCGACATAGTTTCCAAGAAATAAATTCCACCAAGAATAGGAATGAGTAATTCCTTCTTAATTAAAATTGCCATAATGCCGAAAGCCCCACCCAGAGCCAGCGATCCGGTATCTCCCATAAAAATTTGTGCAGGGTAAAAATTAAACCAAAGAAAGCCTAACCCTGCACCAATTAAAGCAGCAATAAACACAGTTAATTCACCGGAACCGGGTAGATACATGATATTTAGGTAATCGGACCAAATAATATTTCCGGAAACATAACTCATTACAGCAAGGGCTAACATTACAATAGTCATAGTACCGATAGCAAGCCCGTCAAGACCATCTGTTAAATTAACTGCGTTGGAAGTAGCAGTAATAATGAACACTACAGACGGTATATAGAAATAAGAAAAATCAAAATTCAAGTTTTTGAAAAACGGTAACGTGGTCTCAGTAGCGTATGGCTGAAACTCGGGCATAAAATAAATAACACCGCCAACGAGTAAGCCGACTAACACTTGTCCCAACAATTTATATTTCGCTATCAAACCTTGTGAGTATTTTTTTACCACTTTCAAATAGTCGTCAATGAATCCAACAATACTCAACCAAATAGTACCGAATAAAACGAGAATTATGTAAATACTTTGAATATCACTCCAAAGAAGAACAGGAATCACGACCGAAAAAATTATTATTATCCCACCCATAGTCGGTGTACCAGCTTTAGAGAAGTGTGACTTAGGCCCTTCTTCTCTGATTGTTTCACCAATCTGCAGCTTGCGCAAGTAATCAATCAACTTTGGCCCGATGTAAAAAGCTAATACCAGTGATGTTATGGCAGCTAGTATAGACCTAAACGATAAAAACTGGAAAACACCAAAGCCAGGCGGATTAAATGTTTTCTCTATGTATTCAAATAAGAAATAAAGCATTTATTTTATTCTCTCTTTAATTACGTTTACAAATTCATCCATCTTCATTCCGCGTGAGCCCTTTATTAGAATCGCAACATTTTTCAGTTCAATCGATTCAACTCTCTGCATCATTCCTTTTCTTTGTCTAAAATGTGTTGCCTTAAATCCGTTATTTATTAATTCCCATGCAAGTGAATTCATAAATTTGCCTACAGAATAAAACTCAGAAATACTACTTTTTAAGATATCAGGGAATAAAGATTTGTGTAACTCTATAGCATTTTCACCGAGTTCAAACATGTCACCGGCAATTAGTATTTTCTTCTTATAAGCAGTAATGTTGTTCAAGACTTCAATTGCGCTCTTCATTGAATCTGGACTTGAATTGTAAGTGTCGTCAATTAACATCACATCTTTGTTTTTTATAAAGTCCAACCTGCCTTTTACAGATTCAAAATTTTTTGCAGCTTCTTTTATATGCTTTTTTGAAGCACCGGCTTCGCTTGCTACCGTAACCGCAGATAAAAAGTTGTTTGCATTAGCGGATCCCAGTAAAGGCAAAGCTTCTTTCAACTTTATATTCTCACTTTCTATTTCCATAACTGGTTTCCCGTATTTATTATAGCCTTTAATTTTTCCTTTGTAATCAGCTTTCACTTTAATTCCGTAAGTAATCTTATTAGTTATCTCTTTAGTCTTGACCTTAATTATTTCGTCATTGTTGTTGACAATTATTTTTCCAGAATTAATTAATGCTGAACCGAATAAAGCTGACTTCTCTTTGTAAACTCCATTTCTGTCAATCAAATGTTCTAAATGCGAATCACCAATGTTAGTAATCAACGCTAGATCAGGTTCTGCAACTTTAGCCGTGAACTCAATTTCGCCAAAATGGTTAGTACCATGTTCTAAAACCAAAATTTCATCTTTCTCTGTAGCAGATAAAATTGTTAATGGCACGCCAATGTGATTATTATTGTTGGCTATAGTCCTTACCACTTTATATTTTTCAGAAAGTATATCCGCTACCATTTCTTTTGTTGATGTTTTACCTGCACTACCTGTAATTGAAATAACTTTGTATTTATTTTTTCGTCTCCAAATTTTTGCAAGTTCAGCATAAGCGTTAATTGTATTTTGAACTGTCACAATTGTGCAATCAAGTTCGTCAAAAGCTCTTAATCTGTTTCTCTGAATTACAACAGTTGTCGCACCGCTTTTTACCGCATCCAAAACAAAATTATGTCCGTTAAATTTTTTACCTCGTATTGCTACAAAGATTGAATTCTTTTTTACGCTTCTCGAATCAATGGTAACCTTACTCGTTGCTTTATAAGCATCGGGATTATACATCACCGCTGTAGGTATTTCGAATAAATCTTCTAAAGTAAATTTGTTTTGACTCATGATTCCAAATATTTAATTGCCGTATCTTTATCTGAGAAGTAACTTCTCACACCATTAATTTCTTGATAGTTCTCATGTCCTTTGCCAGCAATTAAAATTACTGCATCTTCTTCAGAGCTTTTAATAGCAGTTCTAATTGCTTCTTCTCTATTTTCTATTTCTTGGTAATCCTTTTTAGTTAATCCTTCTTTGATATCTTCAATAATTTCAAACGGATCTTCAGTTCTTGGATTATCTGAAGTAACATAAATTTTGTCGCTGTACTCTTCTGCGATTCTTCCCATTTCAGGCCGTTTAGATTTGTCACGGTCACCGCCGCAGCCAAACACTGTGTGCACGGGGTTTTCGTCCTTTACAATATTTCTAATTGCAACCAAAGCTTCTTTTAAACTCCCTGAAGTATGTGAGTAATCTATAATTACTTTTTTTGATTTATAGCTAATTACTTCAAATCGCCCTGGTATTTGTTTTGTTGTATTTAATCCTTCAACAATCTTTTCAATATCAATACCGAACAAATGACAAACAGTAAAAGCAGCAGCGGCATTATATGCATTAAAGCCTCCAATCAATTTTATATTTATTTCGAAATGTGATCCGTTCATTCTTATTGAAAATTTTGTCCCATCAAGATTGTAGCTTAAGTTCTCAATTTTGTAATTTGATTTAAGCCCTTTACCATAGCATGAAATCATTGCCTCGGAGTTATTACTCATATAAGGAGTATTTTCATCATCGCAATTAAATACAGCATGTGCTTCAGTTTTCAGGTTATCAAACAATATCTTCTTCGCGTCACGGTAGTTTTCAAAATTCTCGTGAAAATCCATGTGATCAGAAGTAATATTTGTAAAAACTGCGATATTAAAATCCAATCCGTAAACTCTTTGCAATTCAAGTGAATGCGATGAAACTTCCATTACACAGTACTCACAGCCTTCGGCAACCATTTCACTTAACAAAGCATTAAGCGTATTTGATTCAGGAGTTGTGAGTTTAGTACTATATTTTTTATCACCAACGTAATTCTCGTTTGTACCTATCAAGCCTACTTTATGACCTGCCTTTTCTAATATATTTTTAATAAAAAACGTTGTTGTTGTTTTACCTTTTGTTCCGGTAATTCCAATTAACTTAATTTTTGTTGAAGGAAAATCGTAATAAGCATTTGATATTTGCGCTAATGCTCTTCTGCTGCATTTAACTTTAATTTTAACGCAATTGTTCACTACATATAATTGATCAGGTAAATTATCTTCTTCAACAACAATTACTTTAACACCTTTTGAAATTACATCTTCAATAAAATCGTGACCGTTTACTTTAAATCCTTTGATTGCAATAAAAACCGAATTATCATTTACACTATGCGAATCGAATGAAATATTATCAACCGAATAATTTTGGGTAGAACCGTTAACGCTTACGGCATCAATGAGATTTAATATTTCACTCAGTTGTTTCATTAGTTCAATTTCACGTTTGTAATATTGTTGCTTAAACTGCATTTTAAATAAACAATATCACCAGATTCAATTTTACTTCCCGGCTCTATGCTTTGCTCATTTACTTTTCCACTGCCGATTATTTTATAATTCAATCCTATTTGAGAAAGTATAGAAACGGCTTCACGCGTTGAATAATCTTTTAGATTCGGCATGGTGAATCTATTTACTCTAGTTTCTGATTTCTTCTTCATGGTTGTATTCACGTAATTACTTGTTTTCACTGGGTTGTTGCTTGTTTGATTTAGCCCGGCAAACATTACTTCAAACGATCCTTCTTCAACTTTCTCTTCGCTTTGCTTAGGTTGCAAATCCAAATTTGCTTCAACAATTCGCTGTGCGATATTTTTGAATATTGGGGCTGCCACTCTTCCACCGTATTTTTCTTTCTTTGGTGAATCTACCCAAACATAAACAAGCAACTGGGGGTTATCAGCCGGGAAGAATCCTATGAAACTGGCATTATGATGACGCGACGAATATTGTTTGTTGATTAACTTTTGAGCTGTCCCGGTTTTTCCCGCAATCGAAACGTTTTCAACTTTTGCACCACTTGCTGTTCCCTGCTCAACTACACCAATCATAAAATCTTTTATTTTATCTGATGTTTCTTCACTAATTACTTGCCTTATAAATTCGGGTTCACTTTTATAAATAGTTTTATCTTTAGTGTAAATTTCCTTTATCACATAAGGCTTGTATAGTTTGCCTCCATTAGCTAAAGCAGAAAAAGCAGAGGCTATCTGCAAGGGGGTAACTAAAACTTCATAACCATGCGCAATAAATTTCTTGCTGATCTTTGAATACTTTTCAGGCTTCTTTAAAACACCGCTAACTTCCCCGGAAAGATCAATAAATGTTTTATTGCCTAATCCGAAATCACGCAAATATTTATAAAAAACGTTTTCATCAATACGGTCACTCAACTTAACCATGCCTACATTGCTTGACTGTTCAAGTACTTCACGAACTGATAGCTTTTCAAATTTGTGTACATCTCTAATTACTGCGCCTCTAATTTTGTAAACACCATTCTCTGTGTCGATCACTTCATTTTCATTTACCAAACCTTCTTCAATCATCATCGACATCACAACAGCTTTTATTGTTGAACCAGGTTCGTACATATCGGATACGCATCTGTTTCTGCGTGCTGAATCCGGGAAAAGGAAATAATTTGCCGGATCATAATTTGGAACACTTGACATTGCAAGTATTTCACCTGTTTGAGGATTCATCACTAATCCCGAAGCTGTGTTGCCTTCATATTTTTTCAATCCAGCTAACAATTCATCTTCAAGAATTCTCTGTATATTTTTATCAATTGTTAAAACAACATTTTTGCCAGGAGTTGAGTTTTCAGATACTTTCTCTTCAACGGAAATCAATCGTCCAAGTACATCTTTCTCAATAAATTTTAATCCGTTTTCCCCCTTAAGTTCTTCTTCGTATTCTTTTTCGATTCCAGATAATCCTTTATTTTCAGGTCCCAAATAACCAAGAACTTGTGAAGCTAAACTTCCGTATGGATAAACTCTTGAGTAATCTTCCATTTTGAAGAATCCATCGACAGCAACAAATCCAACATCATTCGCTTGTTCTTTTGAAGCCTTATTAACAAGTTTTATGTTTCTTTTTCCCTGGTCAATTTTATTGATGAAATAATTTTTTCTTTTGTTAAAAACAGATGCCAGCTTTTCAGCTACTTTTTCTTTCTGCCCCTTTTTCAACATTCTTTTGTCTAAATAAAAGGAAATGTCATCCTTTGTGTAAGCGAGAATATCGTTGTTTCTGTCTAATATCATTCCTCTTAAAGCAAGAATTTCTTCAGTCCCCTTTTGCTGCCTCTCTGCTAAAAATCTATAATCGTCGTGTTTTGCTAATTGTATGCTTGCCAGCCTTCCTACCAAAACGCAGAAGAAGACAAACATAAATGCAAATACTACGAATAATCTTTTAATTGTCATATTTATCGTTAACCAGTTTTTCTATCTGTTCTATTTTTTTGTTATCAACAAAAAGGTTTTCAAATATTTCGTTACTTCTCACTAAACCAAGCGAATCACGAGCGATGCTCACAATTCTTGCTTCGCTAGTAAGCTTTTGCACTTCCACTTGGTAGTCTCTAATTTCGTTTTTCTTTTGAGCAAGCAGTTCTTGTTTATTGACTTTAATTCTGTTCATCAATTTTATTTCATGATTGATCATTACATAAATGAATAAACCAATCACTATTGGTAAAGCAGTTATCAAAAAAACTTTGAAGAATGATGATTTCCCTTTTTTCATATTCTCTCCGCTACTCTTAATTTTGCGCTTCTTGCTCTCGGATTGTTTTCAGTTTCTTCGTCACTCGGAGCGACTGGCTTTCTAGTCAACACTTTCAATCTTGCTTCTTTGTCGCAAACACAAACCGGAATTTCCGGCGGACAGATGCAATCGAGACTTTCGTAGTTGAAAAACTCTTTTACAATTCTATCTTCCAATGAATGATATGTTAAAATCACAATCCGCCCTTTTTCTTCAAGCAAATCAACTGCTTTTTCCAAAAACTCTTTTAGTTCATCAAGCTCATTGTTTACATAAATTCTGAAAGCTTGAAAAACCCGTGATAAAGTTTTATTTAAATTTTTCTTAGGAACACTTTGCTCAATTATTCTTTTTAAATCAGCTGTGCTTTCAATTTTTTTGTTCAGTCTTTCTTTAACAATGTTTCTAGCAATCGATCTTGATTTTCTTTCTTCACCAAAGTTGTAAATAATATTTGCCAACTCTTCTTCGGAATAATCATTCACAATTTCAGAAGCAGGAACACCTTCAGATTTATTCATTCTGAGATCAAGTCTAGCATCAAAACGGTAAGAGAAACCGGAATCTTTATTATCAAGTTGAAAAGAAGAAACTCCCAAATCAGCGAAAATCCCGGTATAAGCATCAATAAATTCAATTTTTGAAATAACGTTTAAATCTACGAATCCGGTTCTGTAAAGCTTTACTCTGTCGTCGTCTTCAAATAATTTTTTGCAATGGTTAAATGCTTCTTCGTCTTTGTCAACACCAACTAAAACTGCGTCTTGTTCCAACTTTCTTAAGAACCTGCTTGAGTGCCCTCCAAAACCAACTGTACCGTCGAGATAGCTGCCCACCGGATCAGTTATTAGGTAACTGATGCTTTCATTAAGCAAAACCGGTATGTGATGAGCATCCGTCATTTGTGCATTACTTCTTTAGCTATCTCCTCATAAGATTCTAAATTATCTTTCAAATAATTTTCATACGTTTCAGGGTTCCATAACTCAATTTTCTTCACAGCACCTAAAATGAAGACTTCTTTTTTTATCCCGGCATATTCAATAAGATTTTTTGGTAGTGATAATCTTGATTGCGAATCCAATTTATCTTCAGCAGCTTCCTGCAAGAACACTCTAATGAACATCGCCTCTTTTGGATCGAATGAGTTCAAATCATTTAATTTATTTGCAACTAACTCTTTCCATTGATCCAACGGATAAACATCGACACATTTTGTAGTTCCACGGGTCATGATGAACGAGTCGTTAGCTTCGGAGCTGACGTACTTCCGCAGCTTAGCAGGGATACTT
>JANQIV010000072.1 GCA_028282005.1 Melioribacteraceae bacterium
GCGGGACTGTTAGCTGCGTTTATGTCAACCTTCTCCGGGACACTTAATGCTGCCCAAGCTTATGTTACAAACGATATTTATCTTAAATACATAAATCCTAATGCATCAAAAAATAGAATTAAGTTTTCAAATTATGTTATCGGACTAATTGTAGTAGTAGTTAGTATTGTACTTGGTATACAAGCTAAAAATGTTAATCAAGTCCTGCAACTGCTTGTATCCGCACTGTGGGGAGGTTATACCGCCGCCAATGTCTTAAAATGGTATTGGTGGCGATTTAATTCACACGGATTTTTCTGGGGAATGTTAAGCGGGATTTTAATCTCTGGATTGCCTATGATATTCCCGGATCTTCTCCCATCTCTTTTCCCTGACTTCGCACCTGATATAAGGATACTTTATTATTTCCCGATAATACTAGCGGGTTCTTTAATTGGCTGTATTGCAGCAACTTATTTAACAGAACAAACTGATACTGATACATTAAAGTCATTTTACAAGAATGTAAAACCCTGGGGGTTCTGGAAACCAATCAATGATGTTGTGGTTGCCGAAGACCCTTCCTTTGAAAGAAATAAAAATTTTAAGAGGGACATGTTTAATGTCTTTATTGGCGTACTTTGGCAAACAGCATTTGTAGCGTTACCAATGTTTTTTGTTTTTCATCGGTTTACTGCTGCTGTAATTACTTTAATAATTGCTGCTGTTTTAACTTATATCCTAAAAATCAATTGGTACGATAAACTTCACGAGTACGATCAATAAAGGATGTTCTAATTATAGGAATTAACAAAATGCGATTTTTTTCCAATGTAGTTTTATTTTTTCTTTTACTCCCGGTATTTGCAAATGCACAATATACCTTTCAAAATTATTACCTGAAAAATCCTGAATTGATAAAAGGTCATGTTGATAGCTGTGCCCAGTTTTGGTTTTCTTCGTACGATGAAGAATACGGCGGTTTTTACCAAAATGTTTCCCGCAATGGAAGTGTTACAAACCAAAACGAGAAAACTATGTTGGGGCAATCGAGAACAGCATACGGAATGGTGCGAGCATTTATGTTAAGCGGCGATACAACTTATTTAAATTATGCGCGAGGCGCCCTTGATTTCATGTACGAACACGCTTGGGATAGCAATAACGGCGGTTGGTTTAATGAAATGGATAGAGAAGGAAATTTAAGAATTGGTGGTGATCACAATAATGATAAGTGGTCTTTCATGCAGCACTATGCTTTGCTTGGTGTAACTGCAATGGCTGAGGCAACTCAAACGGATAAAGATTTTGAAATGTTCTTGAAAGGACGCCAAGCCGTTGATGAAAACCTTTGGGATAGCCGGGAAGGCCTTGATGGTTATTACGAAGATTCAAATGTGGATTGGTCAAATCCTAATGGAAAGGGTTTTACTGCGCACATGGATGGGATTACAACTCATTTACTGAGCTCGTATTTAATTACTAAAGAAGAACAATACAAAGAAAGATTAAAAGCTGTTGCTGATAATGTAGTTGATCATCTTTGGCCGGCGATGGATCATTTTAGTTACGGATTCCCCGAACATTTTTCAACCGACTGGGAAGCCAATTTATCAAACACTTTTGTTTTTACCGGACATTTTTTAAAAACAGCCTGGTGCTTAACACGTACTTACCTGGTTGAGCCCAAACAAGACTATGTTGATTTTTCAACAACATTAATCGAAGAAATTTTGAATAAAGGTTATGACCACACCTACGGAGGCTGTTATTCAAACTATAACGGACTAAACTACACACGTTACAATTCCAATAAAGAGTGGTGGCAGCTTGAGCAGGCATTCACTTCGGGGATTATGAATTATTATATAACAGGCAACGAAGACGCTCTAAAAATGGCCGACGAGACTTTGGATTTTTACATGACACATTTTGTTGACCGGGAATACGGTGAAGTTTATACCTCTACTTCCCAGACGGGCAACAACCCTAACACTACTAAAGCAAGCTATTGGAAAGCCGGTTACCATTCGATTGAACTTGCCTATTACGTTTATTTATACGGTAACCTTTATTTACATAACGAACCGGTTACACTTTATTATAAATTTGAGAAAGCCAACCAAGACCGTTCAATACCTTTGTATCCTCTGGCTATTGAGGATAACAAATTAATCATTAGCCATGTTACACTTGATGGAGCACAGTATTCAGATTTTTCTGGTAATGAAAGAATATTGAATGTCCCGGTCAATACGGAAGGAATATTCGCAGTTACATTTGAAAATACAAGCATAACAGCAGTTGAAAACAAAAATGATTTACCTGAAGATTTTGTTCTTCATCAAAATTTCCCTAATCCGTTTAATCCGTCTACAACAATTTCTTATGAACTAGATAAAGACGGAGCAGTGGTGTTTGATGTTTTTAACGCAACCGGAGAAAGAATTAAAACAATTGAAAACGAGTATAAAACATCAGGTAGATATGAAGCGTTTTGGAATGGAGTAAATGACAAAGGTAATAAAGTTCCGTCCGGAGTTTACTTCTTTCATCTAAGGTTTAACAATAAACATCAAGTTGTGAAAGCAATTCTTTTGAAATAAAAATTATTAAGAGGAAGTTAAAAATGTGGCAATCGGTTTTTGGTATTCTAATTCAAACCATAAAAATGAAAAAACCTTTCTGGATTTTATTAATGTTTGCTCTACTTATTAATATTAATTGCGGCACAACAGAAAGTGGAAGTAATGATAATGAAGTAGAAAAAACTGTTTCGATAGTTGAAAAGTTTGGCAAACTATCCGTGAGCGGAAATAAAATAGTTGATCAAAATGGTGAACCGGTTGTTCTGAGAGGAATGAGTTTGTTCTGGAGTCAGATAAAAGGCAAATATTATAATTATGATTGTGTTAAATGGCTGCGCGATGATTGGAAATGCACTATCGTAAGAGCCGCCATGGGAATCGAACAAGCCGACGGTTTAGATGGTTATCTTGTCAATCCTCAAACTGAGTATGATAAAGTAATTACAGTGATTGATGCAGCTATCGACTTGGGAATTTATGTAATTGTTGACTGGCATGATCACCACGCACATAATAACAAAGAAGAGGCAATAGAGTTCTTCAAACGGATCGCGACAAAGTACGGTGATAAACCAAATGTGATCTATGAAATTTACAACGAGCCAATGCAGATATCCTGGAAGGATGATGTAAAGCCTTATTCCGAAGAAGTAATAAAAGCTATTAGGGAAATTGATCATGACAATTTAATAATTGTGGGTACAACCACCTGGTCACAGGATGTTGATATCGCTTCGAACGATCCGCTAAACTTTAACAACTTAGTTTATTCACTACACTTTTATGCTTCTAGTCATAAACAAGATTTGAGAGACAAAGCAGTTGCAGCACTAAATAACGGGGTTGCGTTATTCGTTTCTGAGTTTGGAACTACTGAATACACTGGCGACGGCTTTATTGACGAGGCCGAAGTTGAAGCATGGTTTAAATTTATGGAAGCAAATAAAATTAGCTGGTGTAACTGGTCTATTGGAGATAAAGATGAATCTTCCGCGGCCCTTAAGCCCGGCGCAAACGCAAAAGGTGTTTGGAAAGATAGTGATATTACGAAATCCGGGATGATCTTAAAAAACAAAATTTATGAATTCAACAAAGAGCTTTTTAATTAATTACGGAGAAAAAATGAGCTACGGCTTTTTTGATGATGAAAACAAAGAATACGTAATCACTAAACCTGATACACCTTTGCCGTGGATTAACTATCTCGGGACTAAAGATTTTTACGGCATAATTTCTAATACTGCCGGAGGCTATTGCTTTTATCAAGACGCGAAATTAAGAAGGTTAACACGATACCGTTACAATAACATTCCAATGGACAGTAACGGAAGATATATTTATATAAAAGATGGCGATGCTCTTTGGAACCCAATGTGGAAACCTATGAAAACCGAGCTCGATAAATATGAATGCAGACACGGATTGGGTTATACTAAATTTAAAAGCCAGAAAAATTATCTTGAGGCCGAAGCGCTTTATTTCATTCCACCTGATGCGAGAAACGAAATATGGCATTTGAAACTGACAAACAAATCAGTTGAAACAAAACTCATCAGGCTTTGGAGCTTTGTGGAATGGTGTCTTTGGGACGCACATGACGATATGACTAACTTTCAGCGTAATTACTCAACCGGGCAAGTGGAGATTAAAGATGGTACAATATTCCACAAAACCGAATATAGAGAAAGAAGAAATCACTATGCATATTTTTCGACAAACGCGGTTGTAAGCGGATTTGATTCAAGCAGAGATGCGTTCGTTGGTTTGCACAATGGTTTGGAAATGCCGCAGGTAATAAAAGAAGGTGAATGCACAAACAGTATGGCTTACGGTTGGCTTCCTGTTGGTGTTCATCAAATTGATATTGAACTAAAACCGGGTGAATCAAAAACTATCAATTTCTTATTGGGTTATGCGGAGAATCCGCAAAGCAATAAATTCAATGAAGATGGTACAATCAGAAAAGATGAATTTATAAATGTGTTTAATAAATATTCAAGTGATGAAAAAGTAACCGAAGCGTTTGATCAACATAAAAAAAATTGGAACGAATTATTATCAAACTATTCTGTTGAAACATCCGACCCTGCCATGAATAGGATGGTGAACATCTGGAACCAATATCAGTGTATGGTTACCTTTAATATGTCACGCTCAACTTCGCTTTATGAATCGGGCATCGGTAGGGGAATGGGTTACCGTGACAGTAACCAGGACGTACTTGGTTTTGTACACATTATTCCCGAACGCGCCCGTCAAAGAATTTTGGACATAGCTTCAACACAATTGTCTGATGGAACTTGCTATCATCAATACCAGCCGTTAACAAAAAAGGGCAACGCTGATATTGGCGGCGGCTTTAATGACGATCCTTTGTGGCTGCTGCTTTCAACCGCGTCTTATGTTAAAGAAACCGGTGATAAAAGTATCCTCTTTGAAAAAATTGGTTATGCCGATATTGAAAACTCCGAAGCGACTTTGCTTGATCATTGCAGAGTTTCAATTAAATACACTCTTGATAACAGAGGTCCCCACGGCTTACCCCTAATTGGGCACGCAGATTGGAATGACTGTTTGAATCTGAATTGCTTTTCTTCCGAACCCGGTGAAAGTTTTCAGTTGGCCGGTCATATTAAAAATGACAGAGTAGCGGAATCTGTTATGATTGCGGGGTTATTCTGTAAAGCATGCTATGAAATGTCTGGCTTGTTAAACTTTATTAACAAAAAAGAAGAAGCTCTGCAATATCTTGGACACAAAGATGAAATGGAAAAAGTTATTTACGAACACGGATGGGACGGGGACTGGTTTATACGTGCTTATGATTCGTACAGCAAAAAGCTGGGTTCCAAAGAAAACATCGAAGGCAAAATATTTATTGAGAGCCAGGGGTGGTGTGTCCTGGGCGGAGTTGGTTTGGAAAACGGTTTTGCCGAATCAGCGTTAAATAGTGTGAAAAAATATTTGTCAACTAAAAACGGAATAGTATTGCAGCAGCCGGCGTTTAGTAAATATTATATTCATCTGGGTGAAGTAACTTCTTACCCGCCAGGTTACAAAGAAAACGCCGGAATATTTACTCATAACAATACATGGATTCAAATTGCTGAAACAATTCTTGGCAGAGGTGACCAGGCAACGGAATATTACAAAGCTATTTGTCCCCCAACTAAAGAAGAGCAAATTGATATTTACAAAGCGGAGCCCTACGTTTACAGCCAGATGACGGCAGGTATTGATGCACCAACAACAGGGGAAGGTAAAAACTCATGGCTTACCGGAACAGCAGCCTGGTCGTTTGTTGCCATCTCTCAGTACATCTTGGGGATTCGCCCTGATTATTACGGCTTTGTTGTAGATCCGTGCATCCCTAAAGGATGGAGGGGATTTACTGTTAATCGAAAATTTAGAGGAGTCAATTACCAGATTAAAGTTGTAAATAATAACGGTGTTAGCAAAGGTGTGAAAAAAGTTTGTTTTGATGCCAAAGAAATTGATGGTAATTTTATACTATATCAAAGCGATGACAAAAAACACTTCGTAGAAGTTGAACTCGGATAAATGGCAAAGGGAAATAGGAAGAAGCACAAAGCAAAAAGTCAATCAAAAGAATTAACGCCAGTAAAGAAAAAAATTTTCTGGGCGATTGGCTTTCTACTGCCTGTGCTTTTCTTTTTAGTATTTGAGATAGTGCTCAGAATTATTAACTACGGCGGTAATCTCGATTTGTTTATTGATGGACCGGCTGGATATGAAAATTATTTGCGCCCCAACTTAAATGTTGCCCGCAGGTATTTTGATAATGAAATTGGAATTCCCACACCGCCTCTGCAATTATTCCACAAAGAGAAACCGGAAAACAGTTATAGAATTTTTGTGTTGGGCGGATCGAGTACTGCAGGTTTTCCTTACAGCAGCAACGCTTCCTTCCCAAATATTTTACAGCGCGGATTAGCCAACAAATATCCTGATAAATTAGTTGAAGTAATAAACGTCGCAATGTCCGCAGTAAACAGTTACACATTACTTGACCTAACAGATGAAATTTTAGAACAATCGCCTGACGCTATTTTAATTTATGCAGGGCATAATGAGTACTACGGCGCGCTTGGTGTTGGGTCTGTTCAGTCTTTGGGCAATTGGCCTTCGCTGGTGCGTACTTATTTGAGTTTACAATCTTTCAAAACGTTTCTTCTTTTAAAGGATATTATCAATTGGTTGAAAAGCCAAATCGGGAAAGCTGCTTCCGGCGATGTTGATCCGACAAATACTTTGATGGCAAGAATAGTTTCTGAACAAACTATCCCTTTTGAGAGCGATCTTTACAAAGCCGGGATAAAACAGTTCGAAGAAAATCTTGAAATAATAATTCAAAAAGCAAAGGCTGAAAATGTAGATGTAATCTTAAGCGAGTTGGTGAGTAATTTACGCGATCAAAAACCGTTCATTTCTTTAGATGAAAATGTAAAAACTTCTTCAAAAAAATATTATGCGTTAGCTAAAGAAGCGGAATCAAAAGAAGATTTCGCAAAAGCAAAATCAAATTACATTTTAGCAAAAGAATATGATGCACTTCGTTTTAGAGCTCCGGAAGAATTTAATAACATTATTAATAGTTTATCGGAAAAGTATAACCTGGGAATTGCTGCTGTAAAAGAATATTTCGAAAATGAATCGGAAAATAAACTGATCGGAAGTAATTTGATGCTCGAACATTTGCATCCAAACTCAGATGGATATTATTTAATCGCAAAAGCCTTCTTTGATAAAATTGATGAACTCAATTTAATTGACGGAAAGAGTAGTGAAAATGGAATTGAAATTGAAAAGGGAAAAGGTCTCACTAAACTCGACAGCACATATTCCGAAATGATAATTCGCCATTTAAAAGGTAGCTGGCCGTTTCAACCGAAGTCAATGCCGAATCGAGTTTTCGCGAATTTCAAACCAAAAAATATTTATGAGGAAATTTCTTACCGGGTAATCAAATCTTCCAATTTTAATTTGGAAGCCGGACACATGGAATTGGGAAAAAGATTTGAGAAAGCCGGAAAACTCAGCGAAGCTTTCAACGAGTATTTGGCTTTGGCCACCTCAATTCCGTACGAAATGGAATTTTATGAAAAGGCTGCTACAGTACTAATCAAAATGAAAAAATATATCGAAGCCTCTAATCTTCTGAAAAAATCATTATTGTACAAAGAAAATCAATTTGCGTATAAATGGATCGGGCAGGTAGCACTGATGGATAAAAATTATCAAGTGGCAATCGGTAATTTGAGTAAAGCTGATTTAAGCGATACACAAGTTTTGTTTAACTTGAGTAGGTCGTATTTTTTCAATAATCAAATTGATATGGCTCGGAATTACCAAAGTCAATTAAAGAAAATAGCGCCGAATTCTAATTACATCCCATATTTAAATCGTCTCCTTAAATAATATTCATTTTATTTCTTATTGCAAACCAATTGATATAAGTTTATTTTTCGACTGTCATGAAAAAAGTTTTTTTCTCAAAATTCAGCGGAACCGGAAACGATTTTATTCTAATTGACAAAAAACTAAACCATGATTTTGCTCTTTCAAATTTTGATATAGTTTCTCATTCTGCGAGAAGAACAGGTATTGGGGCTGACGGATTATTAATTGTTGATGACTCAGAGAAATATGATTTTGACCTAGAGTATTATAACTCAGATGGATCAACAGGAATGCTTTGCGGCAATGGTGCAAGATGTGCGATTTATTATGCTTATCAATCAGGAAGATTGAATGGCAAATCAGCAAGTTTCATTAATAACGGAATAGAGTATTCAGGTGAAGTAGTTGGTGAAAATATTGCAAAATTAAAATTACAGCCACCAGCAAAAATGAAACTCAATTTTAAGCTAAAAGCATTCGGACAAATGATCTCGGCTTCTTACATTAATACCGGTTCTCCTTACGTGGTAATTTATAGCAAAGACATTCTCTCTGACCCGGACAAGTTAAATTCTTCTTTTGAAGATGTTAATGATTTACCGCTCGAAATCATAGGGAAAGAAATCAGATGGCTGCCTGAATTTCAACCCGAAGGGACAAATGTTTGTATAATTGATGTTAATGATGAAGCTATAAAAATGCGGTCTTTTGAAAAGGGTGTTGAAGCTGAAACATTATCTTGTGGGACGGGTGCTGTTGCTGTAGCAATAATTGTTTCCATCAAAAATGAAATACAATCGCCAATTAAAGTTCACACAAAAAGCGGTGATATTTTAACAATAGATTTTGAATTTAATAACAAAGAGTTTAATAATTTATTTCTCACCGGAAAGGTTGAAGAAATATATAAAGGGCAAGTTTTAATTTAAAATGAAAAAAGGAAAATTCTAAAATGGGTAAAGTTATATTTGCTATTAAGTACTCCATTATTCCTGAAAAAAGGGAAGAGTATTTAGATGTAATCAGAGAACTTAAAAACTTAGTAAAAGCAGAAGGCTTAGAAAGTTATTCTGTGTATCAGACAAAGAAAGATAAAAACAGCTTTGAAGAGATTTACATTTTTGAAAGTAATGAAGCTTATGAAGAGTTTGATGACGAACAGGATGAAAGAGTAGATATCCTGATGACGAAATTATCTGATATGATAAAACAACAGACTACAAATTATTCAACTTTGTTTGAAGTAGGAAACTAGAGTATAATTGATTTTTTACTTTCCTCTCAACACTTCATTTTTTAGGGATCACTAAAATGTATGAATATGTTGGAGCTTTGCATATGCACTCCGTCTTTTCGGATGGCTCCGGAACGGTGGAGGAAATTTGCGGCTTTGCTGACGAAGTTGGATTGGATTATATTGTTTTAACTGATCACAATACTATCCGTGCGAAAAAGGAAGGTTACGAAAAGTGGTATGGCAACACACTACTTGTTGTTGGCTGTGAAATTAATGACCGTGAAAACAGAAATCATCTTTTGGCAATCGGCGTGGACGAAGCTTACTCAACAAGGCTTCCGGCAAAGGAATACACAAAAAAAGTAAAAGAAGCCGGTGGATTTGGTGTGGTTGCGCATCCGCATGAGAAAAGATCCTCAATGGATGAACATCCTCCTTTCCCATGGCAGGAGTGGGATTCTGAAGACTTCGACGGAATTGAAATTTGGAACCATATGTCAGAATGGATGGAAGGACTGACGGAAGAAAACAAATACAATTATTTTGTTCATCCTCTCCGCTCTATAGTTTCCCCTCCCCAAGAAACTCTGGAAAAGTGGGATGAAATCAATCAAAAAAGAAAATTAGTTGGAATTGGCGGAATTGACGCACACGCTCATAAAGTCAATTTATTAGGATTCTTCGAAGTAGAAGTTTTTCCATATAAAGTTCTTTTTAAGTCGATCAGAACACACATTTTAACAGACATAAAAATTGAAAAAGACAATAATCCCGAAGTGGTGACAAAAGCACAAAGAATACTTTTGGAATCACTAAAAAGTGGAAAATGCTTCGTTTCAAACTATTATCACGGTGATGCTAAAGGTTTCAGATTTTTCGCACAGTGTGACGGTAAAATATTCCAAATGGGAGATACATTTGATTTATGTGGTGATTTACGCCTTCGTGTCATTCTACCAAACATTACAGGCACAATAAAATTATTGAGAAATGGCGAATACATTGGTGAAGTTGAGAACATAGACGCCGAATTTATTGTTGAGCAGCCGGGTGTTTATCGGGTTGAAGTTTACCTTGAAAACAAGGCCTGGATTTTTTCAAATCATGTTAGGATTGGTTTGTAAATTTTGTTAATTTCACTGTTCTTAAAATTTGCAATTATTTTTTTAGGGAGTAAAAGTTGTTAGAAAAAAAGAAAAAAATATCTAAAAAAGAAATTCAGGAAGATAAGCTCGTTACATCTTATTACCAGTTCATGGATTTTTACAACGAGCACCAAACTAAAATACTTTTAGGTTTGGCTATAATAGCAATTATTATTGTCGGCTCAGTATTTTATGTCAATAATTTGGAAGAACAAAACCTTAAGGCCAATACAGAAATGTCCAGAGTGCTAAAGTTATATGAAGAAAAAAACTTTCAGGATGCAGTATCAGGAATACCTGGCACAAATATAACAGGATTCTTAAGTATTGCTGATAGATATAGCGGTACAGAACAAGGTGAGATTGCCAAAATATTTGTTGGAAATTGCTATACATTTTTGGGAAGATTTGACGACGCAAAAAGATATTATGAAGATTATTCCGGTGACGATGCTATTTATAAAGCTGCAGCATTAGCTGGAATAGCCGGTTACTATGAAGAAAAAAGTGAATTTGAAAAAGCTGCTTCATATTTTGAAAATGCGGCAAATGTGAACGAAAACGTAGTTGGAAATCCTACTTATTTATTAAATGCCGGAATTAATTATAAAAAAGTAGGTAAAGAGGAAAAAGCAAAAGAGTTGTTTGAAAGAATAAAAGATGACTATCAGAGATCTACAGAAGCTACTCAAGCTGACAGATATTTGTAGAATTTTCCTGTCACACTGAACCTGTCGAAGTGTGATTTTGTAAACACAAAAAGATATTTCGACAATCCGCAACTGCGGAAATATGACAGACTAAAATTTTGGCGATGTAAAATAATTTTGCTTTTATATTAAACCCTATTTATATTAAAAAACAGCAGAAGGAAGAGATGGCAGATACATCAGATTTCAGAAACGGATTAATAATTAAATTTAAAAACGGCCTTTATTCGATTACTGAATTTCAACATGTAAAACCTGGTAAAGGTGGTGCCTTTGTTAGAACCAAATTAAAGAATCTTAAAAACGGAAAAGTACTTGATAACACTTTCCGTTCCGGTGAATCAGTGGACGTAGTTAGAGTAGAAAGAAAAAAATATCAATACCTTTACAGAGAATCAGGCGGTTTGGTATTAATGGATAACGATACCTATGAGCAATTAACAGTTGCAGATGAAATGTTCGGCGATGGGACAAAATTTTTAAAAGAAGGTGCGGAAATTGAAATTCTTCATGACGACAATGAACAAATAGTTACTGTTGAAATTCCAATTTTTGTTGAACTAGAAGTAACACAAACTGAACCTGGCTTTAAAGGCGACACAGCTACAAATGTAATGAAACCTGCAACTCTTGAAACTGGTGCAGAAATTCAAGTGCCGTTATTTGTTAATGAAGGCGATAAACTCAAAGTTGACACCCGTACCGGGGAATACGCAGAAAGATTAAAATAAATATAGAAGACTATGGATATAAACTTAATTAAGAAACTGATCAAGATCGTTGAGACAAGTGAAATTTCAGATTTCTCTGTTGAAGAAGGCGATCTTAAAATTAGCATTTCAAAAAATACTGTGAGCCACACAGTAGTAGCTCCTCAGCCTCAAATAATTCAATCTGTTCCACAACAGCCGCAAGCTGTTGCAGCAGCTCCTGCTCCTGAGACTAAGGAAGAACCAAAAGCAGCGGAAGCTTCAGCAAGTTCAAACTTGCACGAAGTTAAATCTCCAATCGTAGGTACATTTTACAGAGCTCCTGCTCCTGATGCAGACCCTTACGTAAAAGTGGGCGATCAAGTTTCAGAAGGCTCAGTGCTTTGCATTGTTGAAGCAATGAAGCTTATGAACGAAATTGAAAGCGATATGGGCGGAAAGATTGTTAAAATCTTAGTTGAAAATGCTACTCCGGTTGAATACAATCAGCCGTTGTTTTTAGTTGAAAAAAGTTAATCCCTATTACTGAGGTTAATATTGTTCAAAAAAATTCTCATAGCTAATCGCGGTGAAATTGCTTTAAGAGTTATTAGAACTTGTAAAGAGCTTGGCATCCCGACAGTGGCTGTTTACTCGGAAGCAGACAGAGATTCTCTGCATGTTATCTTTGCAGATGAAGCAGTTTGTATCGGTCCGGCAAACAGTCGTGAAAGCTACTTAAAAATTCCAAGCATTATGTCTGCTGCACAGATTACCGGTGCAGATGCAGTTCACCCCGGATACGGATTCTTAGCAGAGAATCCTGATTTCTCTGAAATCTGTTTTGATGCAAATATAAAATTTATTGGCCCTTCTGCTGATATGATTAACAGAATGGGCGACAAAGCTCTCGCTAAAGAAACAATGAAAGCGTGCGGTGTTCCGGTTGTTCCCGGAAGTGACGGCGTTGTTGCTGATCCCGATACAGCTAAAAAAATTGCTGAAGAGATCGGCTACCCGGTTATGCTAAAAGCTAAATCCGGCGGCGGCGGAAAAGGAATGAGAATCGTTTATAACGAAGACGAACTCGCGAAAGCCTTTCAAATAGCAAGTGCTGAAGCTGAAGCATCTTTTAATGATGCCGGATTGTATTTGGAAAAATTTATTGAAAATCCGCGTCACGTTGAAATTCAAATCGTAGGCGATCAAAACGGAAACGTTTATTCGTACGGTGAAAGGGACTGTTCCGTTCAAAGGCGCCACCAAAAATTAATTGAAGAAGCACCGTCACCAATCATCTCTGAAGAAGTAAGAACACAGATGAGCGATGCAGCAATACTTGGTGCAAAGTCAATAAACTACGAAGGTGCAGGCACTGTTGAATTTCTTGTTGATAAAAATCAGAACTTCTATTTCATCGAAATGAACACAAGAATTCAAGTTGAGCACCCGGTTACTGAAGCTGTGCAAGGACTGGATTTGATCAAGCAGCAAATTTTAGTAGCTGCAGGAAAAGAAGTAGAAAATCTACCTGTTAAACCAAACGGCCACAGTTTTGAATTCCGAATTAATGCGGAAGATCCTGAAAACAATTTCAGACCTTCACCTGGTAGATTAGAATATTTACACTTCCCGGGTGGATTCGGTGTAAGAGTTGATTCCCATGTTTATACTGATTATTCAATTCCTCCGTTTTACGATTCACTTATCGCAAAGATGATTGTTTGGGGTAACGATAGAGAACATGCTATCATCCGGGCAAAAAGAGCTTTTGAAGAATTTACAATAGAAGGCGTTAAAACTACAATACCGTTCCATAAATTGGTATTGGACAACGAAGAATTTAAGAAGTCGGATTACGATACATCATTCATAGATAAACTATTAAATAACAAATAAAATTTGAGGTGGATATGAACGTTCCTGCTGAATTAAAATATACTAACGATCATGAATGGATTAAAATTGAAGGCAACGTTGGAACTATCGGAATTACAGATTACGCACAAGGTGAGTTAGGAGATATCGTTTTTGTTGACATCGATCCTGATTTGGAAGAAATTGAAAAAGGTGAATCATTCGGTACTATCGAAGCTGTAAAAACAGTTAGTGATCTTTATGCTCCGGTTAGCGGAAAAGTTTTAGAAGTTAACACAGGTTTGGAAGATGCACCTGAAACAATTAACCAGGATGCTTATAGCGGTTGGTTAATAAAAGTTGAAATTGCTGACATGGCTGACATTGAAGCACTGTTGGATGCTGAAGGTTACAAAGCTACGATCAGCGGATAGTTAGTTTTTTGAAAATTGTTTTTTTACGAAAGCGAATTTGTTGAATGAATTCGCTTTCTTCATTTTAAATAATTAAGAAGTGTTTTAATTTCAATTAAAGTAGTGTCATCCTCCCGATTATTTTATCGGGATTTCGGGATCTAACTAAAGATTGATCCTGAAATAAATTCAGAATGACTATATCAAAGATTTCACGTTGCGATTGAAATTAGAACAAAAGTAAAAAGGGATTATAAATGGAACACAGCGAAAATATTTTAATACTTGATTTCGGGTCACAGTTTACGCAATTGATTGCACGAAGAATTAGAGAGGCAAATGTTTATTCGGAAATTCACACACACGAATTCCCGATTGAGAAAATTAAAGCGATGAAACCCAACGGAATAATCCTTTCCGGCGGGCCGATGAGCATTTACGATGAAGACTCCCCGAAAATCTCAAATGAAATATTTTCACTCGGCGTTCCCGTTCTTGGCATTTGCTATGGACTCCAGCTTGTTTCCGATGCATTCAACGGTAAAGTTGAACCGGCAGAGAAAAGGGAATACGGAAAAGCACATCTCAAGATCAGCAGTGACTCAAAATTGCTGAAAGACGTAAAAGACAATTCAGTTGTGTGGATGAGCCACGGCGACTACATTAGTGATTTTCCTGAAGGATTCAAAGTTGAAGCCGAATCCGAGAACTCGCCGAACTGTGTTATCTCAAACGAAGAGAAAAATATTTACGGTGTGCAGTTCCATCCCGAAGTTGCACATACCCAGGAAGGCAAAAAGATTATCGGCAATTTTATTTTTGATATCTGCGAATGTAAAGGGGACTGGACTCCACAGAATTTTATCAAACTCAGCATTGACGAAATAAGAAGCAAAGTCGGTTCAAACAAAGTGCTGTGCGCTTTAAGCGGCGGGGTTGATTCGTCAGTTGCAGCAATTTTAATGCACAAAGCTATCGGTGACCAGCTTATCTGTGTGCATGTTGATACCGGGCTGATGCGCAAAAACGAAAGCGAAAACATCATCAAAATGTTTAGGGATAAATACCACATTGATATTATCCATGTTAATGCCGAAGATAAATTTTTGAGCAAGCTTGAAGGTGTTGTTGATCCCGAAAAGAAACGCAAGATTATCGGCAATACATTTATTGAAGTATTTGAAGAAGAAGCGAAAAACTTTGAAGGTATTGAATGCCTTGTGCAGGGAACGCTTTACCCGGATGTAATTGAGTCGGTTTCGGTAAAAGGGAAATCAGTTACAATTAAAACTCATCACAATGTTGGCGGACTGCCGGAAAAAATGAATTTGAAATTAATTGAACCTTTCCGCGAATTATTCAAAGACGAAGTACGTGCGATTGGTCGCGAACTTGAAATGCCCGCGGAATTTATTGACCGCCATCCTTTCCCGGGACCTGGATTAGCCGTACGTATTCTAAGCGACATCACAAAATATAAAGTTTCACTACTTCAAGAAGCGGATCAGATTTACATTGATGAAATTAGAGCCGGCGGAATTTACAACGAAATTTGGCAAGCGTTTGCCGTTCTGCTGCCTGTCCAGTCTGTAGGAGTAATGGGTGATGCTCGTACGTACGAAAATGTAATCGCACTTAGAGCTGTTACGTCCACTGACGGCATGACCGCGGACTGGTACAAATTCCCTTACGACGTGCTCGAAAAAGCATCCAATAAAATTATACAGAACGTGCAAGGCGTTAACAGAGTTGTTTACGACGTAAGCTCCAAACCGCCGTCTACTATTGAATGGGAGTAGGCCGTTTCGGACACTTCGGCATTTCGATATTTCGAGAACCTCAATAACCCTCAATGACCGTCAGTGTCCTTAGCTATCTTTTGACTGAAGTTAATTAAATCTGAACGCTGAGGCCCTCGTGGTGGCTGAGGCTCTCGAAGCCACCATACTACAAAGAAAACACCGGACATTTCGACACTTCGAGTAACCTCAGAGTCCTTCAGTGTGTACTCAATGTCCTTCTCCATTGTTGTGGCTGAGGCTTTGTTGGTGGCTGAGGCTCTCGAAGCCACCATACTACAAAGCACCGGACATTTCGACTCTTCGAGAACCTCAGAGTCCTTCAGTGTACTTAGCTGTCTTTTGAATGAAGTTAATTAAGTCTGAACGCTGAGGCTCTCGAAGCAACAAAAAAACCGGAAATGTAAGATTGATCACAAATTGATAGCTATTAGTATCGGAAAGAAACTTTTCCCCGTAAATTTTGCGTTATGACCTAAAAAAAGGGAAAAATGAAAACTTTAATGGCAGCTTCGGTATTGATTTTCTTTCTGAGTACGGCATTCGTTTTTTATGAGTATAGCGGAAGTCCGGAAACAGATAATTTTGCTGACAGATCACTAAGATCTGCTGAATACAAAAGTTATTGGGAAAGAGGCAAAGCGGAAATTACAAGATTCAATTTAGAACAAGCCAGATACGGCGAGATCCATAAAGGTGAAGCAGTATTTATTTTTGTTCATGAACCTTTTCTGCCGCAAACTCAAGTAAAGTATGATGGTATTTCCACTGATGAAAAGCCGGTAACAGTACTGAAACATATTTCTACAAGAAATTTCTTTACCGGTATTTATCCTTATTCTGCAATGACATCCGTTTTTAGTCCGGTATTCTCTAATAACCTTACACCCTTAAAAATAACCTCATCAAGCCAGGATTGGTGCGGCCAATCTTTTATGCAGCTGAATAGCAAAGAAGGGAAGTTTGATATTTCGGGATATTCGTATTTTCAAAAAGAAGGTGACGCAAAATTCAATATTAAGCAAACCTTCCTGGAAGATGAAATTTGGAGTAGAATTAGAATTAATCCGGAGTCATTACCTATTGGGAATATAGAAATTGTACCCTCAACTAAGTTTGTAAATTTACTACCAAAGGATGTAAAATCACAGAATGCCTTTGCTGAGATAATTGATAAAAATAGTTCTGCAAAGGTGTATAATGTTGACTATGTTGACATCGGCAGAAGGTTAGAGATCACATATGAAAGTGAATTTCCACATAAAATTCTTGAGTGGAAAGAGATTTACAAAAAAGATGGTGATGATCTCGTTACAAAAGCCACATTGGTAAATGAAACTCTGCTCGATTACTGGAATTACGGCAGTGTAGCGGATTCTACTTATAGACAAGAGTTTGGTGTGTTTGATAGTTTTAGGTAAGGTCTCTTCGAGAACCTCAATAACCTCTCAATAACCCTCAGTGTCCTTATTAAGCGTGAACGCTGAGGCTCTCGAAGCGTGGGGCTCTGAAACTCCCGGACATTTCGATATTTCGAGAACCTCAATAACCCCTCAATAACCCTCAATGTCCTTCGCTATTAGGTGACTGAGGTCATCGTGGCGGCTGAGGCTCTTGAATTACAGTAGTTGGCTAAGGCTCTTGTGGCGGCTGAGGCTCTCGAAGCCAGCCACCTCCTACAACTCAAACTTCAACTTTGGCCCGGTAAACCTAAAACCCTCACGCTCATAAAACTTCACAGTCCGTTCCCAGCGCTTTTCTGTTGGTGCTGTTACGTCAATTCTGTTCCAGTCTTTTTGCTTGCCAATTTCCTTTATCGCGGCTATTAGCGCGTTGCCAACCTTCAGACTCCTAAATTCCGGATCAACATACATTTCGTCAATAACGCCGTAATTACCCCCGGCATAAATAGCTTGCGTTTCTGTTAACGTGGCAAAACCAAGCGCGTTATCATTTTCGTCAATTGAAAGCAGAACAGTTGTTCTATTGTTTTGCATTAGTTGGCTTATCATATCTTTAGTAATATAGCTTAATGAACTTGCTTCTTCACCAAGCTCAATTAATAATTTCTTTATTAGCTCATAAACTAAATCTAAATCAGCTTCTTTTGCTTTGCGTATTGTGTGTTTCATGTTTGCTCTAAATTGGTATTGAAAAATTAATTAACTCTAATCTAGCATCTCTTATTATTAATATCAAAACAAGAAGTAAGTTAACAGAATAGCAAATTATACAATCTCCAAACCGCCGTCAACCAATGAGAAGAACAATTTAAATTGAACTTGTTGCAGCAAAGTAAATAAATCGAAAACGCACAATCAAGCTATCTTTTTTATGAAATGTTTGAAATTTAATTCAAACAATTGGATATTGTATAAAATGTAATTAAAATGTAAATTACTACTACATTTTTTTAATGATCTTACCGTTATTTTTCTTTAAGTATTTTACAGAAAATTATTAAAGATAAATATGAAATTTGAATATCATCCCCGTGTTCTAGAACAATTAGGTACCGAGTTAATCACATCGAATGAGATTGCAATTGCTGAGTTAGTCAAAAACTCTTATGATGCAAATGCGAAGAAAACACAAATCCATTTTTTAACATCAATTCATGAATTGAATAAAGAAAAACATCTTTACCCAATCTCAAATGAATTATTCGATGATGTTACAAAAGTGGCTGGAAAATCTCCGCTAATCATAATTGAGGATGATGGAGATGGTATGGATTATGAGGTCCTTAAGAAAGCTTTTTTCACTGTTGGTTCAACTTATAAAAAAGATGAATTAAAGAAAAAACAAAACAAAAGAATAATCTTAGGAGACAAGGGATTAGGTAGATTAGCTTCACAACGGTTAGCGCCTGTTTTATTTGTCGAAACAAAAGGGAAAAAAGAGAAAGAGGGGACTTTTGTCAAAGTAGATTGGATTGAAATAATAAAAAATAAGAATTTAGAGTCACCTGAAAAGAAAATTAAAGATGAAAGTAAAGATACATATACTAGATTATGGATGGTCGGGAATTGGGAATATGTAAGTGAAGGACAAACTACTAAGTTTCCAATTAAAATTGAAGATTACATTAGGCAAGGAAATCCACAACAAGAATTATATGCGGAAAATGCTGGTGAAATATTCCTTACCGAAGCGCTACAAACAAATCTGAGTTATTTATTTACTCCTTTTGAAAAGAAAATTAGTGATTTTCAAATAAAAGCGTTTTATAACAACAAAAAAATTAACACTAAATTTAATAATGAAGCCGAAAATATTGCTGAGATTATTCACTACTTTAAAATTGAATCAAATAAAGAAAGCAGTTTTCATGCTAGCATGGAAATTAGGCCTTGGTATTTGGAACGTATTCATGAAAATTTATGCGATGGAAATTTTCAACAATTTCAATTAAAACATTCTGGATACAAAAACTTAATCAAAAAGTATAAACAAAGGTTCGACTCTTCTTTAGCAGTAAATTATGATTTAAATGTATTCCTTGAAAAATATAAAAAAACATTTTCTTCAGAATCTTTAGAAATACTTACTAAAATTTCACCAATTGAGTCAAAAGTATTTTCTTTCAAAAGAGACCAAAAGTTATTAAGGTTAGCGATAGATTCTGCTTTAGATAATGGATTTTTGAAAAAACAATTTACTACTACTGCAATGAAACCATTCTTAGATATTCACAATGGAATTCGATTATATAGAGGTGGACATAGGATTGCTACTCTTGGGGACAAGGAAAGTGATTGGTTAAAATTACAACAATCTAGAACCCGTGGCCAACAGTTTTTTAGATTTGAATTAGGAAACAATCTCGGTTATATAAAAATCACTGACCCAGAACAAAATTTTATTCAGGAAGTAAGTTCTAGAACAGAGCTAAAAGAAAATGATTTCAGCAAAGAATTGATGAAGCTATTGAATATTATTTTCAATGAATTATTTTACCATTTCACCCGTAGTGCTTATTACATTTCCAGGGATATTTTTGATGAAGAAAAACTCATACCAAAAGTTACCAATGTGGAAATCGAGAATAAGATTGATGAAGCTGAGAAGCTAATACAAAAAACAAAAAAGGCTTTAAAGAATTTTAAGGAAAGCGTAAAAATTCTTGCAATTAACAGGGAATTAAATGATGACAACAAAGTTAATTCAGTTAAATCTGCCATAGACAAAATCATAAATGATTCTAGGAATATTGATGATAGTATTAATAATACAATAAGTACGGCAGCTACTGCAAAAGAAACATTAAACAGTGCAAAAATAAAATACAAAGAAATCGAACTTGAAAGCTATAATAATTATAAGCTAATGGCTAATGGACTTATAACTGAAGTAATTACGCATGAATTACATGATTTATTGGGTAAACAAAAAACAGATGTAATGTTTAATGATTATTTAAATGAAATAAAAGAATTTTTAGTAAATAATAATGCCAGAAAATTGATGGTGAACAATCTTAAACCAATTGAAATAAGGGTTAATCAATTAACTGAAAAAGTAGATTCCTTAAATAAATTTTATCAGTTCATCGAAAAGACCTTTTTGTATAAGGGAAACTTTGATGACTTGGTAAAGGAAAATGTTTTTGAATTTTTAAGTGAATTTAAAGAGAAAATTAATCCTAGACTATCTAAACACAAGATACATTTTAGTTTTGATAAGTTCGATGTTGATTGGTTAGCCCCAAGAGGAACACTAATACATGTTTTTTATAATTTATTCACAAACTCGAATTCATGGATAAAATATAGAAGAAACAAAGCTAAGCGGGATAAATTCTTTATGTCTACTGAAACTGATTATATAAAAATTGAATTAAAAGATGATAATACTATTTGGCATTATGACTCCGGTACCGGAGTTTTACCTCAATTGAACAATACATTATTCCATCCTTTAGTTTCGGGTAAAAATAATGGCCGTGGGATGGGATTATACATAATAAAAAAACTTCTTGAATCATTTGGGGCATCAATACATTTAAGAGATGAAGCTAACAAATACGGCTATAAGTATATATTTGAAATCAAATTACAAAATGAGTTGCTAAATCTATAATGGCTGAATTGAAAGAATTTTTGGTGAAATCGAATACTAACCTTGTTGTAATAGTAGAAGATAATATTGTACCATATGACAAAGACTTAATTCCGGAATTATTAGATCAAATACTCAATCTTTGGCAATTAGATTTTGATAATCTCGTTGATGAATTGTCTTCAATGTTAAATGAAGATTTGATTAATAATTTAATGGAGTTTTATTGTGAAATTATTAGTAAAGATGAAGCTATCGAAAGATTAAATGGAAAATTAAATAAGGAGATATTTAATTTATTTAGAAAGTATGGATTAGCATATTTCAATGATCAAGATGACTATAAAACTATTATTGAAAGTGTTAAAAACAAGGATATTGCAGTTAGAATTTATTCTGAGATAAATCAAGATGACTATGACAATTATATAGATGAAATAAAAAAATGGAGCCAAGTTACTGAATCAAATTATATACTGCTTATCATTGACAAAAGAATAAATTCTGAAGACACTATTGGACTAGATTTTTTGCATGAAATACGTGAAGACGATGATTTGAAAAATAAGACATTTTCAGTCGTTTTTTCAACTAATGCTATTGAAAGTGATTTAACAAATATCAGTGATTATTTTCAAATACAAGTGCAAAAAGGTAATAATGTTTTAGGCAACATATATCAAGGAATATTAAAGTGCTCATTAGCAATTGTTTTTCATTTTTTTGAGAAAAATTTTATTGAAAGTATAAAGCATGCAAATAAATTGGCGATAGATAATTTTAATAACATCGAATATTTATTGAAGCAATTTAGAAAAGAAGGTGCCTCTGGCTATCTATCTTTGATGTATTGGTTTCATATAGTTTTGAATTATTATGTTAACAAAACCGCTTTTGTGAATGATATTGGTGATTATCTAACAAAATTAGATTTATTAGAAAATTTTATAAACTTTGAATTTAATGAAAACATTATATCTGGAGTTGATCAATTAAATACAGAAATTTTTGAGATATGTACATCAGAAATTTTTGACTACTATGTAAACCAAAAAAGAAATCCGATTGCACCAGGTGATGTTTTTAAGAAAGGCGATAAATACTATTTATTGATCGGTCAAGAATGTGATCTTAGTTTAAGAAAGCCAACATATTCTAGAAATGAAAAATTTGCTGAGCTAATTAAATTAGAGATCCATTCATTTGATGAAATAAAGAAAAGTAGTACTAAAGAAAAAAAAGATATGAAAAATAGAAAGGTTAACTATAATAAAGATTCTGCGTATTTAAATTACTTTAATGTGGGAAACGAAAAAAAAATTATCGAAATTCCATTTAGCAAAAAATGTAGACTTTACGCAGATTTTATTGTGTTAGATCTTTGTACTTTCAATGAAGAAGGAGTCTGTGAAATTTCATTATCTGGCTTAAATGAAAGCGATGAATATTTAAGCATAGTTTCTGAGCGTTTAAAATTTTATGATGAATTATCATCTGTACCTAAAAATGTTTTACTTCCTTATCTGGATATATCAATTTTAGACGCAGACGCCCAAGAAGCTAAAAATAATAAGTTCATTTTTGGTATTCAGAGAGTATGTAAAATTAACAAAGAGTTTTACGACTTTGTTAAAAAACTTTACTCTGATTACAATACAAGAGTTGGGCTAAATACTGTTACATTTACTCAAAAAAATGAAATGCTTACCTAATATGTCAGTTAATTATAACATAATTTCGCTATTTAGCGGTGGTGGTTTTTTAGACCTTGGTTTTCTAAAAGCTGGTTTCAAAGTTCAAGAAGCATTTGAAATAGATAGCAATTTTATCGATGCTTATAACGAAGGAATTCGCAGTTATGTTAACAACTCAAGTGTAATAGAAGAAAACTTCCATTTCCAGATCGATTCCCCGAAAGATTTATCTTGTATTGAAATACAAAATCAAATAGGGGCTCTTTATGAAGGCATATCTGGCTTAGTCGGTGGACCTCCCTGCCAGGACTTTTCTGTTGGAGGTAAGAATAAGGGGATTGAAGGATACCGTGGCAAATTGATTTTTAGTTATTTTGAAATTGTAAAAAAGACAATGCCTAATTTTTTATTCTTTGAAAATGTAGAGGGGCTCATTAAAAATAATAGCCATAAAATCTCGTTCCTAAAATTAGTTTCAGATATTGAACAACTTGGTTATTATGTTTGGTATACTACAGTCAACGCACTAGAATATGGTGTTCCTCAGGATAGACCTAGGTTAGTGTTAGTTGCTTTTAGGCAAAATATAATTGATACGCTATCAGAAAATAAATTTGTGTTTGAAACGGATGACATAAAATTAAAAAACTCTTCTGATGTCAATTATGTTTTCAAGTGGCCACAAGTGTTGTTTAATAATCCAAAAGATAATGAATGGCCTAAGATATGGGAGTTTAAATCTAAAGTAAGGAAGAATGAAGTGAAGCATTTATATGATGAGCTCGCATGTTTACTGGTTAAAAAATCATTTCAAGGGTTAACAAAAAATACTCCAAATCAGAATGAAGCTTTCGTCCCGTATTCTGAGAAATTTACAATTATAAATGAAGGCGATACAAACAGAAAATCATTTAAGAGGTTGCACAGATACCGTTACAGCCCGACTGTAGCATATGGAAATAATGAAGTACATTTACATCCGACAAAACCTCGAAGATTAACAGTACGCGAAGCTATGCGTTTACAGTCTATTCCAGATGAATATGTATTACCCGAAAGTATTCCTTTAACACATAAATTCAAGCTCATTAGTAACGGTGTTCCACCGATAATAGCAGAATTAATTGCTAATGAGATTAAAGCAACTTTAAGGAAGTACCAACTTATAACAAGTTCGTTTTCCTAATGTCAATTTACAACACTCCTGCTGATGCTGCAAATACCGCAGTTAGAGCTTTTCTCACAAAAATAGGTGAATATTTTTTGGGGAGAAGTTTCAATACTGGGTCTGGATCATCAAAAAATGATTGGATAAAAATTAAAGATGAAGTATTTAATGGGATGTGTGCATATTGTGGCAAGAGTGATGTAAAATTGCAAATGGACCATTTGATAATGTTTAACCGTGAACAATTTGGTTTACATCATCCAGGTAACATTGTCCCTGCATGTAAAATTTGTAATAAAAGAATTGAAAATTCTGATAACCAATATGTATCATGGGAAGACCAGCTTTCGTATATCTGTGAACAAAATAATGACACTAACAATTTTCTTATTAGGTGGAAGAAAATAAAATACCATATGAATGAAAGTGAATATAAGTATCCTACGCTTTCACCAGAAGAATATAAAATGTTAAAACTAATCACGAATAATTTGTACAATGGAGTTAAAAAAGAATTTGAAGAATCAATAAATCTTTATAAAGAATTAGACGAATCTTTTACAAGGAAATAAACTATGGCAGATATTTGGGATAAGTCAAAAAGAAGCAAGGTCATGTCTCAAATAAAGTCTAAAGATACCAAGCCTGAAAAAATCCTCCGTTCTGCACTTCATCAAGTTGGTTTCAGATTCCGTCTACACAATAAAAACCTGCCAGGTAAACCTGACCTAACATTTGCAAAATATAAAACCGTAGTATTTGTTCATGGTTGTTTTTGGCACCTTCATGAAAAGTGTGTTGATGGCCATATTCCTAAGACAAATTCAGAATACTGGGAAAAAAAGTTATTAAGAAATGTTGAAAGAGATAAAGAGCATGTTCAATCATTACAAGAGCTTGGTTGGAATGTTATAATTGTTTGGGAATGCGAAATTGAAAAAGCTTTGAAAAAAACAGTTACTTCAATAATTGATCAATTAAATAATATCTCTTCTTAAGAAAGCATTGTCTTTTATAACAAACCATTATAATGCATCTGTGCGTGTCGCGGTAATGGTAGGGTTCCTATTGTTCTAATGATACGGTTCCTTCTGTTCTAATGGTAGGGGTGCTATCATTCTGATGATAGGGGTACTATCATAGTAACACTTTAACCCATACCATATTAACAAAAGGGAGTAAAGTATCATCACATTTTAAACCGTACCATAGTAACAAAACGCCTAGCAATAAGTAATGAATTTTAATTTTTCATTATAGTGGTTTTGGGAGGTTTGATTGTAATGACTTTCTATTGATTGGGGGATATGGGAAAGGACATTTCGGCATTTCGACATTTCGAAAAAGGGCATTTCGAGAGCCTCAATGCCCCATCTTCCGTCAGTTGGCTGAGGCTCTCGAAGCCAATATTATGCTACAGATAATGTGTTTGTAAGTTTACCCAGACGGATGTTATCGCCAACTTTAACTCTAACCTCTAAAGTATAATCACCGCTGGTGAGTTCAGCCGGGATCATAAACATAAGTACTGAGGGTTTGTTCTGTCCTACAACAGTTACCTTTGTTTCGTTATTATCATCCTTAACAAAATAAATTCCATCCTCGGCTACTGCCGGGTCAAATTTTAATCGGTGTCCTAATATTTGTCCCATACCGCCGGGTGTAATAATGCTGTTCTTTTCGCCTGTGTTAAAGTCTGTAAATATTGCCAGGTTCGGCTGCGGTACTGTAGCTTCTTGTTTTTGTACTGATAATCTTTTTTTGGTAAGCGCTTTAATTTCCTTACCGGGATTAACGTTAATAGCGACCTGGTGTTTGGCAGAATCGAAGGAAGCGTCCTGTCCTTCAAATACTCCTTTAATGCTTGTTGAATAATTCGCGAACGGTAAAACAATTGAAGCGCCTTCTTCAATAAAGGCTTCAAGCGCTTTTTGAAAATCTTCCATCACACTTAATATGTCCGCTTTAGTCACCGTTGAGCCTCTGTCAATCATACGTGAAATAATATCTTCCATCTCTACTGTACGCGTGGGCGTTACGGAAGCCATAAAGTCGTTGGGATCCGGTGTTAAGTGGTTTTCTCTTAATGAATACTGAATAGGCATAACTAACCTCCATGCTGTTTAGTTAAAAGTTTAAGGAATGCGCTTAAATATAAAATCAATTAAGCCTTAATGAAATGCAATTTCCAGAGTATAGTGTTATCTTTTTGTTAAGGGTGCATTTGCGGCTGAGACAAGAAGGTTACTTCGAGAGCCTCAGCAACCTTTACTCCCGACGACTGAGGTACTCGAAGTCAAGCCACCATACTGTAAAAGCGATGGACATTTTGATTCTTCGGCATTTCGAGAACCTCAATGACCTCAGTGTCCTTATTTCGAGAACCTCAGAGTCCATCAGTGTCCTTTTCCTATAAGTTAGCTGAGGCTCACGTGGTGGCTGAGGCTCTCGAAGCAACTATTTAACATTCCCTACGTCTGTTACCTAGTATTTAAGTGTTGTTTGTCTTGTTTTACATTTACTCGTTTTATAACAAACTATAGGTTGACAATGAAAATGTTGTATCGAATTTCAATTATTATTTTACTTGTCCTTTCCGCATGTGGAGTTAAAAATGAAAAGTCTCAGTTAAAAGGGGAATACCTTGGCCAAAAGACTCCGGGAACTATGCCCGAAGTTTTTGCACCGGGGATAGTCTCAACCGGAATGGACGAGAGGGATTTAGCTTTTTCCCCGGATGGTAAAGAGATTTATTTTTGCGTTAGGTATCAAACTAAAAGAGCAATTCTCTGGGTTAGAGAAATTGACGGTGTTTGGACGGAGCCTGAAGTGGTATCGTTTTCCGGAGAATATGATGATGTTGAGCCGTATGTTCATCCGGATAATAACGAATTATTTTTTGTATCAAAAAGGCCAATTGAAGAGGGGAAGGAAAACGAATTTCGTTTTAACGTGTGGCGGGTAAAACGTGTTGCCGGTGGTTGGGGTAACCCGGAATATGTAGGTGCACCAATTGGAGGGGCCGGTTCGGTCTTTTATCCTACTTTTACAAAAACCGGGGTAATGTATTTTACCAGAGCTATTGGTACGAATGAATATGTTTTTAGAAGCAATTACGTAAACGGCAAATTCTCCGAACCGGAAAAATTACCGGATATTGTTAACGCACAAGCTAACCAGTATAATACG
>JANQIV010000206.1 GCA_028282005.1 Melioribacteraceae bacterium
GGTGAAAAACCATTGTTGTAATCAACATTGAAAAAATCAGACTGGCTGCCAAGCTGATCTTCGTGATTCACTCTTCCTTTTGCTGTTCTTTCCTGGCGCAAATTCAGCTTATCTTTTCCACGTGATATATCCTGGAATTCTGTTTCAAATGGCAGCACATATTTGCCTTTTTCAGTTTTCCATTTCCATTTACCGAATGCGCTTTCAATATCAATCGAATTATATCGAATGTGCGAAATCAGCAGTCCGGTTCCCGGGCTGCGCAAACTGCCTTTATGAAAATTCAAAAAAGAATTTTCGTAAAAATTTTCTCTTTGGTGATTTTCAATTAAATAATATTCATTTTTTTCATTGCCGGGAATTTTATAAACTTTTCCGCTTGAGATTGCATCAGTTAGAATTACTTCTGTCATTGAAGAATCAACAACTATCGGATCAAGCCACCCGAGTTTTTTTCTTTCAAAAGAGTGCATTACTCCAGAACCGCCGCCGTCCATTATTCCGTGATAACCAACTCCCTGGTAGTGGATTGGTCCAAAAAGATAATGCCCGAACTCGTGCAAGGTTACATTCATAATGTTGTAAATGCTGATGCAGTCTTCCGAGAAAACTCCTGAGCCCAAAGGTCCGCCATAAATTTTTCTGTCATCCAAAGTTAAAGTATCGTTGCTGGCAAAATTTGAGTAACCCGTAAGTGATGCAATTCCATTGTATTTCTTTCTAAAATTAGGATCGAGGTCTTTTGTGGCCGCAAATCTGAAGCAAATAAAAATCATGTCAACATCGCCGTCATTGTCGTTGTCGTAATCAGCGTAATTTACTAATGAATCAACTCCTATCAATATTTCTTCACTTAAATAGCCGATATGACTATTGTTTGAAGGAAAGTATTTTGATTGAATGCTGTCCGGTTCGTAGTAAACTACATCACCAATCATGTTAAATTTACCTTGCGACATGTCATAAAAGTAACCACTGAAACTGGGATCGACATAATCTGTTTTCAATTCGGGTGATACAATTGTTTTTGCAAATTCCGGCATTCCTTTTTGTGAAGCCGGCCACGGATCAGTATTGGGCGATACATCAAAATTATCATCCTTGAATTTGCACATTATAAAGAGAACTTTGAAAGTTCCTGAAGTCTGCACATAAGGGGCAGATTTAGCACGTTCAGTCATTTTTAATAAAATAGCTTTTTTGATATCGCCTGATGTACCTTCTTTTATGGTGAGTGTTTTGCAAGAGAGAGTAATCAATAATAATAAAGTAATTGAGAGGATTGTTTTCATTTTCTCACAAATATTGTTTTGCACTAATAGAAATATTAGATGGAAAATAATAAAAGTGAAGTTAAATTATTTTGAAAAATAGGACAGGTCTTAACCTGCCCTATAAAATATTAATTCAATTGTTTTAGAATTTCTTCAATTGCTTTTTCAAGCTGTGGATCTTTATTTTCAACTCTGTCTTTAAATGTGTTGTCTACAAAAATATCAGGCTTTGCACCAACTTCTTCAATGTCTTTCCCATCGTTATAATAACATCCCCAAGAAGGAAGCCTGTAAACCGAACCGTCAATCATACTAACGTTTGTTGTGAAAATTAACCAGCGGTATGTTTCCGTGCCGATGATTGTTCCGAGTTCGAGCTCTTTAAAACCAACAGCTGTCAATTCGGCATCACTCAATGATTGTTCATTAATCAACAGAACAATTGGTTTATCAGACGGCGTGAAATTAGGTTGCGGTGTAAATTCACCGTCACGGTACTTCCACTGCATGTATTGCTTTTGACTTAGTAATTGCAAAACCTGGTCATGTACGTTACCGCCGCGGTTGTAACGTAAATCCAAAATTAGTGCATCTTTGTAATGGTATTCGTGAACAATTTCTCTGTAAAATTCTTCAAGCTCAGTCGGAGTCATATTGCGCATGTGAATATGAGAAATTCTATTTTTACTTTTTTCATCAACTATACTTTGACGTGATTCTTCCCATTCAGTATAAACTAAATCATACAATTCAGTTCGTGAAGTTGGATGTATATTTACTTCGTATGCTTGTCCGTTTCTTTCAAATGTAAGTAGCAGTTCTTTGCCTGCTGATTTTGAAAGAAAATATTTTTCCCGATTCGTGTTTTTATCAACTTTCTCACCATTAACTTTTGTAAGTACATCACCTGCCATAATTTTTTTATCTTCTTTATCAGCCGGTGAATTATTTACTATTCTTTCAACAGTAAATGGATTTTCATTATCAAATAAGATTCCCGTTACTAAGGAGTTATATTCGTAAAATGTATCTTCTTCATCGCCGGTTGACCTAAATGCCAAATGGGAAGCATTTAGTTCGCCCATCAAATCATCCATCATTCTTCTTAAATCAGCACGTGATCTTAATTTCGGAAGAAATTGTTTGTAATAGTCACGTTTCGCTTTCCAATCAACTCCTCTGAAATTTTCATCGTAGAAGTTTTCATCAATATTAGTCCAAGTTTCAAAAAACATTTGAGTAAACTCGTCATGCAGATTTTTTTCAAATTTATGTGAGATATTTATTTTCTCAGTTTTGTTACCGCTCAAATTCAGTTTTTGAATGTTACCGCCAATTAGAGTGTAATATTTATCCTTTGATTCAACTACAAACATTCCGAATGAAGTTGCGCCAGTAATTTTTTTCGTCTCATTTTTACCGAACGGTTTAATTACATATTTCCAAATCGAAGAGCGTTCACTGTCATGATTAGAGTTAAACAGAATTGTTGTTTCATCCCCTTTTTGAATTACGTAAGGATTATCTTGAATTCCCGGTTTAACAATTACGCGTTCCCATCTTTCATTTAACTTTGTGAAATTAATTTTTACCGTTGGCTTCGTCGTATCTTTCTTTTCTTCTTTGAAAAGCTTATTGAACTCATCTGCTTTGAACGGCTTGTCATATTTTTGTAAAGCAACTCTGTAAATATGGGGATCGTCCCAACCCCATGGATAATTTGCAGGGTAAGGCTGAGTTGTAAAATAAATATATTTCCCGTCAGGTGACCAAAACGGACTTGTATCTGTTACTCCGGTTTTAGTTATATGTTGAGATTTTTTATTCTCGAAATCGTAAACGAAAATGTCGTGCTCAAAATTTCTGTAAGCAACGTAAACTAAATATTTGTCGTCAGGTGAGAATCTCGCCGGGGTTGTGTAAATTGCCCAGAATTCGTCTTTTACAACAGTTTCATTTTTAAATGATTTTAAATCGATGACCTTTAATCCGTGTCTTCCGCTAAAGTACACTCCTTTGGTTTTGTCTGAGTTAAATTCTATTTCACGGTTATTTGCTTCGTCAAAAGTGTGCTGTTTTTCCTTTCCGCTTCCGTCTGCTTTTATAGTGAATAAATTCTCCCAGCCCTTCGCTGTTTGAGTAAATAAAATTGTTTCGTTGTCTTTCAGCCATTTCACTTCAACAACTTTTTCTGTTGGATTTGTATCAAGCTGTTTTACAAATTTTCCTTTTATGTCTGAAACGAATAATTCCCCCTTAGCTACAAAAACAATTTTCTTCCCGTCGGATGAAACATCGAAATTAGATATTTCATTCGCGACATTGTATTCTTTTGAAAGGGGAAGAGTGTTATTATCATAAATATTTATGTTCACTTTTTTTGAGGATTTTGTACTCACATCGTAAAGAAAAATTTGATAGTCTTTTTCAAAGACAACATATCCGCCATCAGCATTTACTTTGGGAAGTTTTATCGATGATTCAAAATTTGTAAGCTGAGTTTTAACTGAGTTTTCAAAAGTGTATAAATTAAATTCATCATTCCCTTCGTCTGAAACGAAATACAAATTGCCGTTTTTATCAAAGGTCGGAAGCATATCTTTGCCGTTGTAGCTTGTCAGTTCTTTATACTCTCCGGTTTGTGAATCAAATGATTTCAAATCCGGATTAAATGCCCCTTTGTATCTTTTTCTATTTACGAAAGTTGAGCTCTCCCATGATTCATTAAAAATGTATTCACCGGTTTTGGGGTGAACAACAAAATTATGAGGCCAGTTAAAAAATTGGTCAAACAATCTTTCAGGTGTACCGCCATCGATAGATATTTTGTAAACAGATCTTTGGTTATAACGATTAGATAAAATATAAATATCTTTAGAATCCCAAGACCAAGATTCTACATAGTCTGAGCCATCATTAAAAGTGAGCTGTTTAATTTTACCGCCGTGAACAGGCAATAAATAAATATTAGAATTGCCATCTTGCCGGCCCGTGAAAGCGATCCACTTTCCATCGGGTGAAAAAGCCGGATGAGATTCGCGGCCTTCCATTCCGGTTATTCGCAGTGCATTTCCGCCGGAAGCCGGAACTTTCCATATATCTTCATCGTAACAAAATATTATTGTTTTTCCGTCCGGTGATAAATTTGGATAAGTTGTGAAATAAGGTTCATTTGCAATTAATGTAAAAGAAAACACCAAAAATGTTAACAGTAGTTTTTTCATTGTTGCCCCATGTTATTTACTTTTATGCAATAAAAATAAGACGATTTTATTGTACTAAAGTTAATTGATACTAGATTAATTTTGAAATGAACTCTAAGTTTAAAGACAAAAAATAAAAAGAGAAGACTAAATGAATGCAGAGGATAAATTAATAAATGAAAAAACAGAAGGTGTTGGATTTGAGACTCATTATTCAGGGCTTGGGTGGTTTCTATATACTGTAATAGGAATGAGTGCAAAACCAACGAGGGTAGATTTCGTTAATGAAAAAACAGGTGAGATTTTGAGATCGACAAAAGATCCAGAGGAACTCAAAAAATATGTAGGGCGATAAAGTTTGAAATTGATTAACACTTTACATTTGGCTAAGTTTATAAGCGATATGATCATCTTTTAATTGACGATTAAATGTCATTCCGAAATTGTTTCGGAATCTAAGTTAAGATGGCTGAATATTATATTTATATTTTATCGAATGATTCAAGAATACTATATAGTGGAATGACTAACGATTTGCCAAGAAGGATTTTTGAACACAAGAATGAACTAGTTGAAGGTTTCTCCAAAAAATATAAATTGAAGGAACTTGTCTATTTTGAAATGACTACCAACGTTAATTCAGTAATAACCAGAGAGAAACAATTAAAGAATTGGCATAGAGATTGGAAAATTAATTTGATTGAGTCAAAAAATCCCAATTGGCTTGATCTTTCAATAGAACTTGGGATAGATGCTGAAACAAGTTCAGCATGACACTAAATTAAAATTTACCTTATAGTATTACAAGGAGTTGAAATGAATAAAGAAATGATTCTTGAAAAACAACAGCAAGCAGCAAAAATATTGCAAGAAAAAAATATAGACATGTGGATTACTTTTGTAAGAGAAACAGGAAACATGAAAGATCCGATGTTAGATATGATTGTCGGAACTGGAGCAACCTGGCAGTCAGCTTTTATTATTACTAAAAACGGTGACACAAATGCGGTGATTGGCTCACTTGAAGCTGCGAATATGAATATGGTTGGTACTTTCAAACATATTCATAGTTATTTGAAATCGATTACAGAAAAATTACAAGAAGTAATTGGAAAATACAGGCCAAACAAAATAGCGATAAATTTTTCAAGAAATTCTACTTTGGCAGATGGACTTACTTATGGACTTTATCAAGAACTACTTGAGCATTTGAAAGGAACAGGATATGAAAAGAGATTAGTATCCAGTGAAGATATTGTAGCAGCATTGAGAGGAAGAAAATCTAAAACTGAAATTGGTTTGATGAAAGAAGCCATTAAAGAAACTTTGAAAATATTTAATGAAGTAACAGGATTTATTCAGCCAGGCAAATCTGAAAAAGAAATTGGTGATTTTGTAAAAGGTGTTGTTAAGGAAAAAGGTTTTGAATTAGCGTGGGATGAAGAACATTGTCCTGCAGTATTTTCAGGACCCGGAACAGCAGGTGCGCATGCGGGCCCAACGGACAGAAAAGTGGAACCAGGACATGTAATTAATATGGATTTTGGAATTAAGTATGAAGGATATTGCTCTGATCTACAAAGAACATGGTATGTTTTAAAAGAAGGTGAGGATAAAGCTCCCGCTGAAGTTCAAAAAGGATTTGACATAATTAAAGAGTCAATTACTATGGCTGCTAATGAATTAAAGCCGGGTAAACAAGGTTGTGAGATAGATGACATTGCAAGAAATCATATCGTAAAAAATGGTTATGCAGAATATCCACACGGATTAGGACACCAACTTGGTAGAGTAGCTCACGATGGCGGTGCATTACTTGCACCACGATGGGAACGTTATGGTAATTTGCCATTCTTGCCGATTGAAGAAAACCAGGTTTTCACAATTGAGCCAAGACTTACAATTGAAGGATACGGTATTGCGACAATCGAAGAAGAAGTTGTAGTTACAAAAGATGGTTGTGAGTTCATTAGCGACAGGCAAGAAGAAATTATTTTAATTAAGTAGTGAATAATATCAAGTAACAAGCATAAAGAAAAAGGCGGGAATACCCGCCTTTTTTATTGTCAATCTAAGCTTGTCGAAGAGTGCATTTTGCTCACATTTCGACAAGCTTAGATTGACTATTGTAATTTAAATACTCTCCACCCAATAGCAGGAATTGTTATGCCTGCTTCGCCATTTGTTAATTCTATTGTTTCATTCGTAATTAAATTTGTCACTTTAGAAACATTGTAAACCTCAGGTGGATCAAAATTCATGAATTTCGGCATTTCACTTTTATTTAAAACTACTAACAATCTTTCATTTAAATCTGAACGTATAAATGCATAGCAGTTTTTATCTGCTTTAACAGTGTAATAATCACCATATCGTAAAGCTGAATGCTCTCTTCTGAGTTTTACAATCTGCTGAACATTTTCGAGCATTTCTTTTTCACTACCATTTAATTCATCACCAAATCTCATCATTCTTCTATTATCCGGATCGGATGCTCCTGTCATGCCAAACTCACTTCCGTAATAAATCACCGGTAATCCCGGTATAGTATGCATATATGCGTAATACAATTCTGCTTTATCATAACTGGTTTGGTTATCAACTTTCGGCGGATTGTTCCAGCCTTCTTCAACTGCACTCCATTGACTTAAATCCAAATCGCCATCTGCATAAGCCATGTAGCGGTTTTTATCATGACTATCCATGATGTTAGCCATAACATGAAGCGGTGAATAAAAATAAAATGTTTTCTGCATGTCCAAATCTAAATCCGCAAAATCATATTCCGGATCAATAAATGCTGCTTGTGCAACATTGTAAAGATTGAAATTAAACTGGGCATCAAGCTGGCCATTATTTACATAGGAACTTGTTAACTCATAACTGCCGAATGTTTCACCGACTTGATAAACTTTTGTATTACGGGGAACAGCAATTTCTTTTTTGATTTTTTTTGTTAAAGCTCTCCAAAATTCGTTTGGCACATGTTTAACCGCATCGTGTCTGAAACCGTCTGCTCCGGTTTCCTTTAGCCACCACACTGCGTTATCTGTCATATATTCAATTGCTTCCTGTGAGCTTTGATAATCGAACGAAGGCATGTAAGGTTCAAACCAAGTAGTCAATCTGAATTCATCCCAATAACGTAAGTTCAATCTACCATCGGGTAATTCTAAGGTCCCAAACCATTCTGGGTGTTGTTCAAATAATGGGCTCTGATCATGAACGTGATTAGAAACAAAATCGAGTAGAATTTTTATTCCTTTTGAATGAGCAACATTTACTAATTCTTTAACTTTCTCCATTGTGCCGAATTTTTCTTCGACTCTAGTTGGGCTGATTGGCCAATAACCGTGGTAACCTGAGAACCATCTCCTCGGTGCGGGGTGTTCTTTGTATGCTTCGTTTGGGTTATCGTAAACCGGGGATATCCAGATTATATTAATTCCTAAATCTGAAAAATAGCCGTCATTTAATTTGTCTATAATACCTTGCAAATCACCGCCATTGTAATTGGCTTTCATATGAAGAGAGTCATGCTGAATAGGATTGTTTAAAGATTCGTCACCATCGTTAAATCTGTCTATTAAAAGAGAATAAATTATACCATCGTGCCAGGTGAATTTTTCTCCTGCTGGTTTACCGTTAACGAATAAAACATTTTGAATGTTTGTAGATTGGCCGTCTTTTGTTACTGCAACTCTTAAAAGATTTTCACCATTCAGCTCTTTGCCGCTTAAATCGATTGATATTTTTTCGCCTTCATTTCTAATTTTGTCTTTTGAAATTGTTTTATTGTTTAAAAGAGCAACAATATTGTTATTAGTCAGACTACCAGTTTGATTTTCTTTTTCATAAATGAATGTGATAACATTATTTTCGTATGAATCAATGTGTAAAAAGGACTTACCGGAATGTCTTTCACTTACAGTTAAAACTGAGTTGAAATCACCAAAGCCGTTGGGTACTTTATTTGGATTATTTGGATCAACTATTTCTGTCCCATCTCCAAAAAATTTGTATTGATAGCTTCCCGGCATCAGCGGGATCGAAATATCATAAACGCCGTCGCTGTCTTCATCGTTCATTACAAACTGCTGTCTATTCCAATCGTTGAAACTTCCAAATACAGTAAGGCTATTATATTTTTGAGCTGGTTCAAACGAAAATTTTATTTTGTCAATAACCGTAGAATGAACAGGAATAGAATAAATGTTACCATTCATTTTAAAACTTAGTAAAGTAATTCCTTCAAAATTTTCTTTTACAGTAATAGAAAATTTATTTTCAGCTTTATCGTGATTCAATTCAAACACATCACTGTTGTCAAATTTTAATTCATAGTTTTCGGAATAAAACAAATCGCTAATTACAAACTCAGTTTCGTTACCTGCAACAACATTAATAGGTTGAATAATGTCAAATAATTTTTCGTTATTGTTTGAAGAGCAAGAGTAAAATAAAGTAAATAAAATTAAAGGTATTACATTTCTGAAAAATTTCGTGGTATTCATAAAATCCTCAAAAGATGGTGTAAGATTAGATTACACAAAGATAATTCATAACGGAAGTTTATAAAAATAGTGAGAAGTTATCTTAATTATTTTCACTGATATATTTTTGCAAATCGTCAAAATCTTTAATGAATTTTACATTCTCATATTTGTCAAGAATATTGTCTTCAATTTTTTCAACAGCTTGTCCACCAATTATCACTTTTTGCTCTGGAGTATTTTCAGTAATTGAATCAACTAATTTCATTGTCCTAATAAAATTCATGTAGAAATTATTCGAAATTCCTACTACATCAGGTTTTTTATCGAAGATAGTTTTAAGAATTTCTGTATCCGGCATGTTGGAGCCAAGAAATATAGATGTCCATCCATTTAGTTCAAAAAAATCTGATACCATTTTCGGTCCGATTTCATGAAATTCTTTATCTACGCATGTAACCAATACTGTTTTTCCGTTCTTTTCTGTATTAGCAATTTTTGGATAAACAAGGCTGATACACAATTCTGTTATTTGGCTTGCATGATGTTCTTCAGCTACTGTACATCTGTTTTTTTCCCAGAGCTGCCCAACTCTGTACATCGATCTTTTGAATATATCGTTATAAATATCTATGACTGGTGTATCTTCAGCTATCAGTTCATTAATAATTTTAACACATTCAGATTTATTCCCTTCAAGAAGTGAATTTAGATAGTGTAAATATTTTGCTTCCGAAATCATATTCCCTCTAAAATTTTTACAAATTGTTAAACAAATATGTCTTAATAAAAATTCCTCAAATTTCTCTTATTTTGTTAATAAAATAAATTGCCAGCTTATAACTTCCAAAAGAAAAAAATGGCGCTGCCAACACATCAACTGAGTAATGTACGTGTTGTAGAATTACGAACGTCCCAATAATTAAGGTTAAGATTACAAACAAATATTTAATTTTAAATCTACTTAGCAATAAAATGAAAAGAAATGAAGTAGAAGTATGCCCGGAAAAGAACAAATCTTTAGTCAAAATTTCCCCATTACCAAAAAACTGTATTAATGGGTCATTTAACGGAATCATGTTGATTGGAGGGTTTAATGGTAGTAAGTACATACTCGTCATTCTGAAAATAAGCATCAATGTGTAAGATAAAAATGCTACTTTCAGCAGCTCAGGGTATTTTAACAGAAAATAAATACAAAAAACTAATCCGGCATAAATTAATGTAAATGTTATCCAAGTTAAATCAATCGGAGTGAAGGTTTTAAGAATTGGGTCATCAAAATGCACACCTTCCCGCTTCTCAATAATTTCAAGAAAATTTGTGAAAATTGTCATTGTCGAAATGAGAACAATAAAAAGTATTATCGTTACAATGAGTTCTTTTTTGTTGTGATAGAAATTTTGCCAGTTGTAGGTCATAATCGCAAAAAAATATTTTTGCAAATATAATTAATTGATTGAACTAAGAAAAAAATATTTAGATTGGTCAAATTTTTAGTATTGTATTTAACAATAAGATATTATAAATTAGATGCGTTGTTGGATTTTGAGAGAAAGGCTCACTCTGATATTCCCCCCGAATTAGAGTGAGTTCTCTCAGAATTGATTATTGTGGTAACAAATCTTTTAGCCCTTTCTTTTTGAAACCTTAAATCAATGTTAGACTTTATTAAGCTTACTAATTGTTATTATCAGTTAAACTCAATAAGAAAAGAACATAAGTAAAATTTTTATGGTGGCTGTGCAGGAAATTTTTTTCTCTTGCACAGCCTAAAGTGCTGGGAGGCACTAAATAATCAAAATTTTCTAATACTATATTAGATATTATAAGGCAAGATGTCTATGACCCAAATGGGGTATTTTATTAGTATGGATTTTAAAGGACTAAAAACTGCTTTACACTAATTTTTCTTTTATGGCTTTTGCCACGGCTTCCGATTTTGAGTGAACCTCTAGCTTTTTGTAGATACTTTTTATATGTCTGCGCACAGTTTCTTCACTAATAAAAAGTGAGTCTGCAATCATTTTATAGCTCATTCCTTTACAAAGTTGTGATAAAACTTCAGTTTCCCTTTGAGTAAGTGTATGATTTGTTGTGACTTTAAATGAGCCGACAACCATTCGAGCTATTTGTGTGCTCATCGGTGAACCGCCTTCTTTTAATTCTTTTATTGCTTCAAGAATTTTCTGGGGCGGGGTTTCTTTAATTAAATACCCGGTTGCTCCTGCACAAAGTGCATCAAAAACAGATTGATCATTTTCACGAATTGACAAAACTAGCATGTCCAAATCCGGAAGCTTTTGCTTTAATATTTTGATCCCTTCGATACCGGACATTCCTGGCAAACCAATATCCATTAAAACTACATCAGGAACATCTTCAACTAATCCTTCAATTGCAGTTTCACAATCACAAAAAGTGCTAAGGCACTCAAATCCATCTGAAGAATTGATTAGCAGTTCTAAACTTTCCCTAATTTCTTCATCATCTTCTACAATTGATACAACAATTAATTCGTTACTCATAACTGATTTTTTTTATTTACAAATTATTTATATAAACCGCTAAATTCAATAATGGTTCCTTCTCCCTTTATTGATTTAACGGAAACTTCTCCGTTAATGCTATTTGCTCTGTTTTGCATATTTC
>JANQIV010000214.1 GCA_028282005.1 Melioribacteraceae bacterium
TTTTAATGATATAACAGCTAAAGAGTTGTCGCTAAATTTACTGGACCCAGGTTTAATAGCAGGTATAATAGGTTTAGTATTTATAACAGGAATTCTGGCAGGGATATATCCTGCGTTTATTTTATCCTCCTTTAAACCGGTAAAAGTGCTAAAGGGAAAAATGACAGTGAAAAATTTTTCCTTAATGAGAAACATGCTGGTTGTATTTCAATTTACTGCTTCAATTATTTTGGTTATCTCTACATTAATAATTAACAAGCAGCTCAGCTTTATTCAAAATAAAAACTTGGGATTAAACAAAGAGTTAGTAATTAATATTCCGTTAAAGAGTAATTCACTAAAAGAGAAAAGTGAATTTTTAAGGTCGGAGTTTTTATCCGTTCCCGCAGTGATAGATGCCTCAATAAATAGTTTTAGTCCCGGCGACGATGCATGGCATCATTCGGCATTTTGGGATGGACAAACTGAAAATGATCTGCAGTCAATGTTTATATATTATGTCGACGAAAATTTCGTTGGTACTTTGGAAATTGAAATGCTTTCAGGTGAAAAATCCTTAAACAATTTTACATACGGTGAAGAGAATTTATACCTTGTGAATGAAACCGCGATGAACGAAATGGGCTGGGAAGTTGAAGAAGGAAGAAATTTTAGCGCGATGGGTAAGCAAAACCCGGGTAAGATTATAGGAGTATTTAAAGATTTTCATTATAGGTCTTTGCATCATGATATTGCACCTTTGGCATTGCTTATGAGAAAAAACGGGAATCAACTTTCCTTAAAAGTTAGAAGTGAAAATATTGCAGAGACAATTGCATCATTAAAAGATAAGTGGGCACAAATTGAAAAAGGATTAGTGTTTGATTATAAATTTATGGATGATGATTTTGCCAGACTTTACGAAGCTGAAGAAACATCACGGCAAATAGCTAGCTTGTTTACAATTTTCTCAATATTTATCGCGTGCCTGGGATTATTCGGATTAGCGACTTATGCGGCCGAGCAGAGAACAAAAGAGATAGGAATAAGAAAATCACTCGGAGCATCAGTTGCTTCAATACTTAATTTACTTTCCAAGGAAACTATCACTTTGGTAGTAATTTCAAATATAATAGCATGGCCTTTATCGTATTATTTTATGCAGAAGTGGTTAACAAATTTTTCATTTCAGATTGGAATAAATCAGGTCCCTTTCTTAATGTCTGCAGTAATAGTGTTTATACTTGCGATTGTTAGTGTTGGTTACAGTGCTTTAAAAGCGGCTTTATCTAACCCCGTTGAAGCAATTAAATATGAATAAATAATTCGAGTAATGAGAGCAATAAATTTTTTTGCTCTCATTACAAAATAATTGCTTTTATCATTTTACTGGCTTTATCGTTAAATTGAGGTTCTAAAGATTGCTAATTAACAGAATTTTTCGGTTAACAAAAATTAAGGTTGTGTCCTAATTTTATAATTTTTTGTCATCCCGAACTTGTTTCGGGATCTAACTAAAGATAGATTCTGAAACAAGTTCAGAATGACACGATTCAATATGTTAATAACTTTATAAAATTAGGACACATTAAAATGGATGCCAGACAAAAATAAATTCCAAACCGGTAATGTTGTACTTATTTCAATTGCGCATACCTTGCACGATATATATTCTTCTTTTCTTGCTCCTTTACTTCCTTTATTAATTGAAAAACTAAATTTCTCATATTCGCTTGCGGGGCTGTTAACTATATTTCAGCGCGGCCCGTCGCTTTTAAATCCCTTGATCGGTTTGATTGCTGACAAACTCCCGGTGAGGTATTTGCTGATCGTTTCCCCTGCAATTACTGCAATTGTAATGAGCCTTCTCGGATTAGCATCGCATTATTTTGTGCTGGTTGTTTTACTTTTTATAATGGGTATCAGTGCTTCACTGTTTCACGTTCCTGCGCCGGTGATGATAAGAAAAATAGCAGGAAACAAAGTCGGAAAAGCTATGAGCTTTTTTATGCTGGGCGGTGAATTTGCACGCAGCCTGGGTCCGCTGGTTATTTTGGGGGCAGTTTCCGTTTGGGGCTTAGAAGGAACCTGGAGACTTATTCCGTTTGGCCTTGCTGCATCGGTTGTACTTTATTTTAAGTTGAACAAAATCAAAATTTCAGAAGAGTTCAGAACAGAGAAAGCTGAAGCAAGTATTAAAGCAACATTAAAAAAACACTTGCCTTTGTTTATTGCCATTACCGGAGTAACTTTTTTTAACTCAATTGTAAAAGCATCTATGACATATTTTCTTCCGACTTTTATCACAGCAAAAGGCCAAAGCGTTTGGCTGGGTGGAATATCATTTTCAGTTCTGCAATTTGCCGGAGCTGTCGGCACACTTATCTCCGGTACGATATCCGATAAAATCGGCAGGCGCACTACTTTGCTTATCGCAACAATTGTTTCACCGGTTTTGATGTTGTTGTTTATTCATGCAGAAGGAATCTTTTCGTTTGTTTTACTTGTCTTAGCAGGAGTATTTCTTTTTGGAACAACGCCTGTAATGCTTGCAGAAATAAACGACTTAAAAAGCGAACGTCCGGCTTTTCTCAACGGAATTTATATGACAATAAACTTCGGCGGCGGTGCAATTACAATAATGATAATTGGTGCCCTGGGAGACTTGTTGGGCTTGGAACAATCATTTCTAATTTCTGCTATTCTCGGATTTGCTGCCATTCCATTTGTGTTCAAGTTTTCGAATAAAAAGTATTAGCTCTCAATACGACTTTCTTTTTTTGCTAAATAAATTGAAGACTCCCGGTAAAAAATTACTCTTAACCTTTCGTTTCGTATAAATTTTTGGATAGAATTAACATAACCCTGCTGGACACATCAAGTTTTTTATTAAAATAATAAAATCTAATTTATCTTTTTTGCATTAATCAATATATTAATGGTTAATTGTCAATGTAGACCCCCTCGCTAAGCAGAGGTCAATGTCGGCAACTTAATTTACACCAAACTGCAATTGCACTAATCGGAGTTACAGTTTGCAGCACTTTTTATTAAGAATACGGGCATAAGTGGTACTCTCTTTTGGTTTGGGATATTGCCCGGTATTGATTGTATTAAATATAATATTTTTAAACTATACAGGAGGTTTTACATGAGTGACTTACCTAAAAAACAATTTCTTTCTCTTTACTGGATACCATATGTGGGAATAGGAAGCCCTATTCAGAAGGTTAAAGTTCCATTGACAGATGTTTTGAATTACAAGCTATCCAATGGAGCGCCACAGGCAAACCTTGTTTATCTATTTGCCGGCACGTTGAACGATCAAAATAGTGAATTCTCAAAACCATACATTAATATAAGTGATGATATACTGAAGGAGCTATCTCCTCAGCCTGGGCAATCAGAAAGCAATGTAAAAAAACTGCAAGATGCCGGCGTCAAAGTTGTTTTAAGTGTTTTGGGCAGTACTAATATGGGATGGTCAAATATACCGGCAGATAAACAAGCTGATTTTGCAGCTTGGGTACAAAAGGACATCATCGAAAAATACTCACTTGACGGCATTGACATCGATGATGAGGGTAGTAACTTACCGCAAAATCCTCAGCAGTTTGTAGATACAGTCGCCAATCTTCGTAATGCATTAGGTAATAGTTTGATATCCAAAGCATTATGGAACGATTATGATTATTTCCCTGTAGCGGTCTCCAGCAAAGCACCGCTTAGTGGAAGCTATTTGGCTGAGCTTTTAGATTTTGGTGCAACCATGAGTTATGGTTCCGGGTATGTCGAGCAAATAAGTTTAATAGAGACCTACCATAACTTCACTAACAATTCAGGCACCAATGTCGGTATGGCCTACGACAAGTTATGCATCGGTGTACAAGC
>JANQIV010000238.1 GCA_028282005.1 Melioribacteraceae bacterium
TTTAAAAAAGAAAGAGCTGAATTTCTTCAGCTCTTTTAACGATAATCATTCACTAATCATAGTTGTCGTTAGTAATGTTCAACCGATCCGTTTCCACTACCTATGAACTTATTCTCAGCAAATCTACTATCTATTTTAAATTGCGCTATTAGATTTTGAAGATTAACAGTCAAGTTGTTTAAATCTTCTGCTGCTCTAGCAATTTCTTGAGTTGAAGAGGCAGTTTGATGAGTTACTGAAGTAATTGCTTCAACGTTTTTGCTTATTTGCTCAGAAGCAGTTGATTGTTCTTCACTTGCAACAGCTACTTGGTTAATTTCATCAGAAACTAAAACTGCTTTTTCTTTAATTGACATTAAGACTTCACCAACTTCTTCAGTAAGCTTTTTACCTTCATTGACTGCTTCACCAGCTTCAAACATAGAGTCATTTGCTTCTTTGGCCTCATTCTGGATGGCTTTAATTGTTTCTGCTATTTCTTTTGTAGCTTTTGTAGTTCTTTCAGCAAGTTTTCTAACTTCATCAGCAACAACAGCAAAACCTCTTCCCTGCTCTCCGGCACGAGCAGCTTCAATTGCGGCATTTAATGCAAGTAAATTTGTTTGGTCCGCAATATCATCAATCACTTGAGCAATTTCTCCTATTTGGTCTGTTTTGCCGGCTAATGAAGCAATTACTTTACCAGTATTTTGGGTAGATGCTATAATTCTTTCGATACCTTCTTTATTTTCTTCAACCTTTTTATTGCCTAACTCTGCGAACTGGTTGGCTTCTTTGGAAGATTCTGCGGCTCTGTTTGCATTATCCGCTGTGGACATTATTGTCTTTGTCATTTCTTCAACTGCAGAGGCAACTTCTGAAGCTTGGGCACTTTGTTCTTGTGTTCCCGCAGCCATTTCTTCGGCACCGGAGGATATTTCACTACTGGCACTTGTTGTTGCATGAATGGCTTCATTAACGCCTTTCATCATATCTCTAATTTTTCTAACTGCATTATTGAACCCGTCAAACAATCTCGCAACATCATCATCTTTTTCTAATCTGTTTAAAGAAACACTAAGGTCACCATCTGCAAATTTGGACATCTCATTAAGCATAATTTTTGTTTTGTCAGCCAAATAATCACTTTGTTCTTGAGCAAATTGCTGCGCTTCTTCTGCATCAGCAGCAGCCTTTTCAGCGGCTTCACCTTTCTCTTTAATCTCTTGTATTGATATTTTAATATTTTCAACCATTGCATTAAACGAATTAGCAAGATTACCAATTTCATTTTCACTTTGAATATCCACACGTACGTTTACGTTACCTTTTGCAACTTTATCTGCTGTGTCAGCTAACAAACCAACCCTTCCCGAAATTTGTTTTGCTATGTAAAATCCTACCCCCAAAGCTAAAGCAGCAATTGTAATCACCAACTTGAAAACATTAGAATTAAAGTTGGAAATTTGCTCTTCAACATCGTCAATATATATTCCTGTTCCGATAATCCAATTCCATTCCGGCAATAATTTTACGAAGGACATTTTCGGAAATTCTTTGCCTGTGCCGGGCTTTTCCCATGAGTACTCCACAAATCCTTCACGGCTTTTTTTTGCAGTATTTACAAATTCTTTGAATAGATAAACTCCTTGGGGGTCTTGTTTATTTATAAGATTCTTACCTTCTAAATCAGGATTCAAAGGATGAACAACCATTGTTCCTTCCATATCATTAATCCAAAAATAATTATCCCCATCATATCTTAACGACCTAATTGCATCTTTAGATAAATCTTGTGCTTCATATGTTGAAAGTTCACCACTATCCATTAGCTTACTATAGTGATTAATAATACTGAAAGCAGTTTCTACATTCTTTTGAACTTGACTTTGTTTTTCTTTGATAAGTTCGGATTCGATATCCGGAAGTAAACCGAATTCTATATACAAAAAAAATGAAGTTAGAATAGCAACAGTTAGCATCATAATTTTAGGAAATATATTCCAGTCTCCAAAACTTTTGATTCTCACAAATCACCTCTTTAAATAGAATAAAAAATAATTCTATAATATTATCGTTATAAAAGTATACATTTTAATCAAAAAACGATAAGTGGATAAAATGTCGCAATAAGCGGAGCGAATTTGTAGTAAACGCGGACTAAATTTTCCGAATGTTTTTATTCTAAAGATTATGAGATTTTTTTAAAAAAGTTCGCAAAAGAACAATAATGTTCAATTGCGAACCAAAATTTTATTCATATTTTATAGAATCAATTGGATTGGTAATTGCTGCTTTAACTGATTGAAAACTAATTGTAAATAATGCAATTGCTAAAGCAATTACAGCAGAAATTACAAACGTAAATACAGATAATTCTGCTGCATAAGCAAATGTCCCCAGCCATTTGCCCATAGCAAAATATGCAATTGGCCATGCGATAATATTGGCAATCAAAACTAATTTTACAAAATCAAGTGATAAGATATAAACAATGCTGCCCACAGAAGCACCGAGTGTTTTACGAATTCCAATTTCTTTGGTTTTCTGTTCAGCAATAAATGAAGCTAATCCAAATAATCCCAAACATGCTATTATAATTGCAAGTAATGAGAAATATTGAAAAATATTCCCTAACCTTTGTTCAGATTTATAAAGTTCATTAAACTCTTCATCGAGAAAACTATAAATAAACGGATAATCTCTTCGGTATTCCGCCCAGATATTTTTTAGAAATTCCAATGTAGCAGTTACATTTTCGCCACTAATTTTTACTGACACTTTGTAAACTCTCGGTTGAATAACATAAATCTGAGGAGAGATTTTATTGTGTAAAGATTCAAAGTATACATCTTCAACAACACCAACAACTTTGCCTTTTCTGTTTCCGTATTCAAATGGCCTGTTAACTGCATTATCCAAAGTCCATCCAAGCTGCTTTACTGCTTCTTCATTAATTACAAATGCTTCTAATGAATCTGTTGCAAATTCCATTGACTGCTTTCTTCCGGCAATAATCTCCATTTCATAAGTATCAAAGAAGTCATAATCCATTTCAACAACTGCAATTCTAAAATTAACCGGACCCGGATTTTCACCGTCAACTGTTCTGCCACCCCAGGAATTAAGCAATTTATCTGAAGGTATCAATTTTGAGAATGAAATGTTTTTTACTCCCACGTTATTAAAGAGTCTGTTTTTAAATGATTCTTGATTTTCAAACATTGTGGGAGCAGCCGGTAAAATTACGATTTGATCTTTGTTGAAGCCAAGTTTTTTATTTTTCAGATAATCCATCTGACTTGTTACTACACCAACACAGACAATCAAAACAATTGATACAGCAAATTGAGATACAACAAGTACCTTTCGCAATATCGAAGTATTTGAACCGGGCGAGTTATTTCCTTTTAAAATTTTAAGCGGAATAAAACCTGAAAGTAAAAATGCCGGATAACTTCCGGAAATAATTCCAACCAAAAATAAAAGCGCAATTAAGCCCAAACCAATTAATGGATCACCAAAAACTGAAAAAACCATTTCTTTTTCAACAAAACTGTTAAAATATGGAAGTACAATTAGCACAAACACGATTGCAAGCATTGTAGCAATAAAAGAGATGAATAAAGATTCTCCCAAAAATTGGTAAATCAACTGTGTTCTTTCAGCTCCCAATACTTTTCGCATTCCTATTTCGCGAGCACGTTTTGAAGAACGGGCCGTTGCCAGATTCATAAAATTTATACACGCTATCAATAAAGTGAAAAACGCAATTATTGTGAAAACATACACATTGTTGATATCACCATTTACTTGTATTTCAGAAGACAGGTGTGAGTGCAAATGAATGTCGGTTAACTTTTGCATATGTAGAATATTTGTTTCACTTGGTTTATTATCCGGTAGTTTGCCGAAAAAACTCTGGAACGCTGCAGTTAAATGTTTATCTAAAAACTTCGGCAATTCATTTCTCAGCTGACTCGCTTGAATGCTTTCTTTAAGCAAAATGTAAGTTAAAAAGTTGTTGCTTCCCCAGTTTGTCATAAAAAACTCTTCACCAAATATCGGAATTATAGTTTTGAATGATCCAAGTATATCAAACGGGAAGTGCGTGTTTGCCGGCAAATCTTCAATAACACCGGTTACTTTGAATTCAAACTCATCAGAGCCATCCTGATAAATAATTGTTTTGCCCACTGGATTCATATTTCCAAAATATTTTACTGCAATTTTTCTTGTTAATACTAAAGAAGCCGGTTCCGAAAGTGCGCCTTCGGCTTCTCCATAAATGAAATTATGTTTGAAAATATTCAAATAGCTTTGATCAGCCCAATAGAAATGCTCTTCTTCAAATGCCCGATCATCAATTTTTAATAGCGTCTGATAATCAGCTCGCACCCTGGTAATCTCTTCGATTAAATGCGGATAATCATTTTTTAAAAGAGGTGCGATAGGAGGCGCAACACGAGCTAAATGCAAACTTGTCTCTTTATTACTGCTATTTAACCACTCCCTGGAAAGTCTGTAAATGCGGTCATTGTTTTCGTAAAACTTGTCGTAGCTTAATTCATCTTTAACGAAAAGAAGAATTAGGATGCACACAGTAATTCCAAGTGCTAAACCAAAAATATTTATAAACGAATAAGCTTTATGTCGAATTAAATTTCGAATTGCGATTTTAATGTAATTGCTTATCATAAAAAAACTCCAATAAATTGAGTTATGAAAAAATGTAGGTATTGCCATAAATATTTGAGCCCAAAGCCAAAAACGTGCAGCAATTAAGCCGTTGTTTAAATAAACATCAGAATACATTTCGACAAAATCACCGAATAAACTATCCGGATGATTGTGGTTTATAAGAAATCTCAAAACGGATTTTTCAAGAAACGGTATTTTAATTACTCTGCTCATCAGCCTATAATTTTTTGGTCGATAAATCCGGCATATCATCCCAAAGAGTTGAGTTCATTTTCTGAACTTCACGTAGAGCTTCAAGCCCATCTTCAGTAATTTTGTAATACCTTTTGCTCTTTCCCCCTCTTTCAGGTGTTGGGCCGGATAAATACGATTGCACATAACCTTTGCTTTCAAGCCTATCAAGCGGAACATAAATTGCTCCGATGGACCAGTACTTGCCGGTAATGTCTGAAACAAATTTGCGAATGTTCACACCGTAAGGTTCTTCTGTTATTTTCCAGAGAGCCAATAAAAGTAATTCTTCTGCGCGCGATAAAAACTTCATCAGTCTTCCTTTTTTATATTTTCTATTTTATAGAAATAAAAGATAAAAAATTATTTCTACTTTGTAGAAATTATCATGTTTTAAAAGCCGCCATTGCTGACGGCATTTGTAATTTGAATATTTGGACGCAAGGTTGATCAAAAAGGTTGCATGGATTATTGCTCTATCCAGCCATCCATTAAATTAATTGTGCGGTTTGCGTATTTCGCGTTTTCTTCGCTGTGAGTTACTTGCACTATTGTTGTTCCATCATCATTCAGTTGCTTCAACAATTCCATTATTTCCTTGCCTTGTGAAGAGTGCAAATTACCGGTTGGTTCGTCTGCCAAGATTAACTTTGGACTGGTTATGACTGCACGGGCAACTGCAACAAGCTGCTGATGTCCGCCGGATAATTGGTTTGGAAACAAATCCTGCTTTGCAACTATATTGAATCTGTCCAATATATCAGCAACCATACCTTTTCGTTCTTTTGATTTTACTTTTTGATAAAGTAAAGGTGTTTCAAGATTTTCGTAAACAGTGAGTTCATCAATTAAATGGTATTGCTGGAATACGAAACCGATGTACTGCTTGTGTAAATCAGAAAGTTTTCTTTCACTAAATCTGTGCACAGGTTCGTCATAAAAAAAATATTCACCGCCGGATGGGGAATCCAGCATTCCCATTATGTGAAGTAATGTTGATTTCCCGGATCCGGAAGGACCCATTATTGAAACAAACTCTCCTTCTTCAATATCTACATCGATGTTCCTCAAAACATAAGTCTTAACAAGTTTGTTTTTGTAGTACTTCTCAATGCCGTTCATTTTAATCATAACTTCTCCGAAGTACGGAGACCGGAAACCGGAAACCGCAGACCGTTAAAAATTTTCGATTCGTGATTTTATTAATTTAAATAGCATCGCAGAAATTTTACGGGATTTTTCAATTAATGAATTCCCAGTTTCTTTTTCAATAAAACCAATTTTTGATGCTAAATAAAGTTGAGTTCTTAATTCCGAACAAGAACCTTTTGCAATATATAAAAATTGGATGAATTCTTTATTGGAGTTTCTATCGAAACCTTCGGCAATATTCGAAGGAATCGAGACGGAGGACCTTTGAAT
>JANQIV010000244.1 GCA_028282005.1 Melioribacteraceae bacterium
CTCCATAAGATTTTATAAAGGTGGAACCACCATACTTAAGTACATCCGGCAACCTATTCCCGTTTGAGGCTTCTATCTTTTTTGCACTGATAATATCAACTTTAGTTGAAACATCTTTCAACTTTGTATCGAGCTTATTTGTTGAAACTACTACCTCGTCAAGTTCATATTTATTTACTATTGATGAATCTTGTTCAGAAACCGGTTGAGCTGAAACTAAGCTAAGCCAAAATAAAGTAAGACAATATGTAAACAAGACTTTTGTCAATTAAGCTTCTCTCAAGGTAGGCACATATCTTTTAGCTAACTCAAATCCGCCAAATAGCACTGCAGAATAAAATAAATCACCCATTAAGGTATTTTGGAAAAATGGAATAGCAGCTATGTAGCACGTCACTAAACCATCAATTGTTTTAGGATAAAGACTGCCCATAAGCCAGACTGCAAAATTAGTTGTAACGAAAAAAAGGACTGAAGAAGAAAGGGCTGCCAAGCCAATATGCAAAGGAGATTTATTTTTATTTAACATAAAACCAATCAAAACAATTACTGCAAACGACAAATAAACCACAAATAGATAACTATGCAGCCCGATGATCAAATCACTCAAAAACATTGCCGTTAAAGGAACCGCAAAAGCCAAACTTCTATTGGTAAAATAACTACCACCAAAAAGCGCTACAGCGGTAATCGGCGAAAAATTGGGAGGATGAGGCAGCAACCGTGAAAACACCGCGGCTAAAATAATTGCGGTTATTAAAAAAAACTTATATTTATTCATTTATGCGCCTATTAACTTTGTTGTTTTGCTGAAATAGCTTTTCTTTGCTGATGCCAACACTTTCGGGAAGACTATGAGTAAAGTGAATTTTTGTTACTTCGTGTAAAAACTTATTGATATCTACCGAATTGGAATTGAAAACGAAGTGATTACCTTCAAGCTTAATACCGCTTTTTAAAGCTTCTTTTATAATTGTTTTATTCATAGTATCCCGCTATAAATTTTAAAGGATTAATAAAATCTTATAAGAGACTATTAGCAGGAATTATTATGAATACAAAAGTTAGATTTTTATTTAATCAGCTTTTATTCCCGAAAGCTTCCTATAAGATAAATTGTATGGTAGGTCTCCTGGCTTGTTCAATCTTTAACGCCTTCCCGGCTTTGCCGAATTATAAATTCAAAATTGTTAATTTATAATTGCTTTTAAGGCCAGTGGCTTGAATGTTAAAGATTTTCAATGAACTTACAGTTGCGGGTACAGCTCCGGAATTCCCCCTTGATGGAGTCACCGGATTCCCTTGGACCGTACAATTTTTCTATGCGAACATAACTAAATAAAACTTAACTGCAAAATAAATTTTTGCGTCGGTAATTTTACCTGAGTAAAATGCTAACTATTAATAATAATTATTGCACCTCCAATCATTATGGCTGTTGCAACAATTCTCTGAGCTAGGTTGGATTCATTAAATATTTTACCGCCAATAAGAGACGCGAAAAATACGGATGTTCTTTTAACGGAAAGTACCAACGCAACCGGTGCAAGTTTTACAGCTTCAATTTGCGACCATCTATAAAAAATTGTAAGAGCTGCAATAAAAATAATCGTTAATAAAATTTCCTTTTTCGGAGTTGGAAAACTAATCGATAATCCTTTCCGGAAGATCAACATAAGAATTAAAAAATTTATAAACTGAAAAGACTGCTGCAATGCCATGAATGTAAAAGGAGGCATTTTTAATTTGCCCACCAAAAGTCGATCCATAACTGAAGTAATTGTAAAAAGCAACAAAGCAAAAATTATATAACGGTGATTCTTTGATTTATAAAAAACTTTAAACGGCTCAAAATAATTTCTGCTTTTATTATTCATTTCAAGAATGTAAGTACCAATTAGTAGTAAAATCATTCCCACAATTTCAAGATTACTAAGTTTATCCCCCACAACAAAGAAAGCTGTTATAGCTACAATGCCTGGAGTTAAGACAATCAACGGTAGAGCGTTGCTCAATTCCAATTTCTTAATCGCGTACATCACGTTCAAAAATGCTAATGTGCCTAAAACAGTTTTCACATAAAGAACGATTAATGAGATTGTAGTAATTGAGGCAAAGTTGACAGTAAAATAAAAGGGAATAGCAAAAATTGCTCCGAAGAATGAAATCAAAAATGAGAACTCAAGAGCATCAAATTTGAATAGCACTTTTTTTTCAAATATGGCAGCAGTTGCTGAAAGTGCAGCGGAAACAGATGCAAGTAAAATCCAAGTCATATGAGAAAGTTATGATTATAAAATTCAGTAAATAATTTAATAAAGATAATTGATTTAAAAAATTTCCTTAATTCACTCTACTTTTAAAGAGTTCTGACTTTGAATTCAATTGTCTGTACTCATTTAAAATTGGAATAATATTGTATGCTGCTTCCTGCACGGTTTTTATAAAATTCTTGAGGTCTTCATCTTTCACTAACATCGCAAAGCGGCAAGCCTTAACTATTAGTTCAATGTTTGTATCTTTCTCTTTTCTGATACACCAATCATCTATCTCAATTAAAAAATTGAGAAATGCTGCCTTGTTGAAAAAGATTCTAGCATTATCATAGTTAAGGTAAATTTTTCCACAATCTGTTTGCTTGATATTTATGTTGTTGTTTTCTGCAATTGTCATCATTCTAGTTATTTCCATTTTTTCTCCAAGAAGTTGCAAAATTATGAATTGCTTTATTTAGACCGAGTCTAAATTGCAAATTAGATAAAATTTTTTGGGTGCCGTTGTTTCCCCGAAACGACACCCAAACACACATACGAGAGAATAATTAAAATTCTGTTGAAAATCCGAAATATACTCTACGTGGAAGTTGCGGGCCGTATAAGTAAGCAGGATCTCTGTCAACTCCAACACCTAAGTCTTCCTGGTATGAATCAAATATATTTTGGATACCAAATGTTAATTTACCGCCAAAGTAATCAAATGCAGGTACTTTATATGAAAAACCAAGATCGAACTCAAAGAATGTATCTTCGGGTTCTAAAACTAGTTCAACTGATTCGTTAGGTACAACCATTTTACCTGTGTATCTCATTGAAGAAAATACATTAACTCTATCACTCGGATCATAAGAAACTCTAATAAATCCGTAATCATCCGGAGTTCTTAAAAATTTGTCTGAGAATTGTCCGTCAAATATTTCCTGAGTTTCATCATATTTACTGGTTTTATATGTGAAGCCTGCCCTAATTTCTAATTCTTGAATAGGTTTAATACCCATATCAAATTCTACACCTTTAACTTCAGCACCTGAAGTATTTATTCTTTGCCATAAAACAAGGCCGTTTTCTTCACCTAAAGGTTCAGTTGAAAACGCATCATCTAAGGTTGTAAAAAAGCCGGTTACACCAAATAATACTGCCACATCACCAATAAAGTTTTGGTATTCTAATCCACCGGAAAATGATCTGCTGCTTTCTTCTTTTAATCCGTCAGTATTTCTTACAACTCTTTGATCGCCGCCAAGTGATTCAATATGTAAATCTTCGTCAAATGTTTGAGGAGCTTTGAAACCTGTTGAAAATGATGCTCTCAAGTCCAATCCTTCCGATAATTCATATTTCATACTTGCTCTTGGGCTGAAAACTGCGCTTTCAAGCTCTGAGTGTTTATCAATTCTTGCACCTAGAATTAAGTTTAAGTGATTATCCATTAAAGAGATGTCATCCTGTAAATAAGCACCAAAGTTTGTGTAAGTTTCGTCTATATGATAGCGAGCATCTTTAACTGAATTATCTTCTAATTTGTCGTTATAGTATTCAAATCCGGCTGTAAATTTTTGATTTCCGATTGTCAAGTTTGTTCTACCACCAAACATTTGTGTAATGTTTTCTGCGAATCCATAGAAATCTAAAGCGGCTACTCTTTCTTCTTGTGAGAAAATTCCATCACCGTCTTCATCGCTCAAACCACCATAATAAGAATCTCTCTCTACTTTACTGAAAGAATAAAACATGCTGTAATCAAAAAGATTACTAAATGACTGCTCCCACTTAACTTTACCACCCCATCTTAAGTGATCTAACCATTCAGCGATATCTGCTTCGTGCTGAGGTGAATCAAAATCGTTTCCGCCTCTTCTTTCTTCGTGAATTCTATGCATAGAAACGTTTAAATTAGTATTTAATGTTGGTTTATAGAACCAGTTAAAACCGATTGATTCATCATTTAGTTTTCCAAGTTCTGAATATCCGTCACCGTTTCTGTCATAAGGATTTCTGTTTCTTGTTGAACCGAAAAGGAACGCACCTGTTTTACCGTCATCAGAAACTAATTCAGACATTAATCCAACTTTGTTTTCCAATTCGCCGTCTAGTGATCTTCCGTTATAGCTTACTTTTGTTCTATTTAACTGAGGCTTTTGTGAGATAATATTTATTGTACCGGCAATTGCACCAGCACCGTAAAGAGCTGAACCGCCGCCTTTAACTATTTCAAGCTGACCAATCATTTCTTGCGGAAATTGTTCAAGGGCGTAAACACCGGCTAACGAGCTTACGACTGGGTCACTGTCGATTAATATTTGAGAATATATTCCGTCAAAGCCAAGTAAACGAACTTGAGTAAAGTTACAGTTTTGACAATCATTTTCCACACGAACACCGGTCTGCAAACCAAGTGCTTCCGCTAGGTTTGAAGATTTTGACTGCTCAATCAATTTTCTTGGTACTACTTCCGTTTTTACCGGAGATTCTTCATACAAATATTGAGTTGTTGTTCCGGTTACAACCACAGTACCGGTCTCATAAAAAGCCGGCCTTAGTTTAAATTCAACTACAGTTAATTCATTCGGCTTCACCATTACTTCTACTTTCCCGGTTTCAAATCCAACCATGGTAGCAACAACTCTGTATTCTCCAATCGGAATTTTTTCAATAGTAAATTCTCCGTTTTCAAGTGTTGCCGAACCGATTGTAGTATTTTGTAAAAATACGTTTACACCGATTAAACCTTCACCGTTTGAGTCAGTAACTTTTCCTTCAATTGTTCCGAAAACCACTCCAGGTTCTTCACTGGAGTTTTTGCCGTTTTTTTCAGAAGCAAATAAATTTATGCTAAAGCAAATTAAAATTGCCATTGTTAGTGTAGTAAGGACTTTCATTTTTAGCTCCAAAATTATAAATCAAGATAGTTGAGTATTATTTATAGGTATTAATTTTTAATGCAGTACAGCTGATTAGCTAATTGGGGGTGCTCTTAAATTGAATGAAAAAGGGGTAAAGAAAAAATTGAAATTTTGTTCTTCCCTTTTTAAGAATGAAATAAAAAACAAAGAAATTAATAAAGATAATACGAAAAGATTAAAACTGAGATTGTCTACGGAAATTAATGAATAAAATAGAAATTCAATTTCTGAATGAGAATGGCCCGCATCATCTCCGGCTGAATTCCCATTTGTATCATTAGCAAGGTGACTATGAACAACAGTTCTTCCGTCAGTTAATTCATGGATATGAAGAGTAGAAAAACTTATTAAAAGAAATGCAACGAAAACAATAAGACATAAAGTGCTTATTATTTTTTTTATTGCTGTATTTCTTTGACCTTTCATTAAACTAGATAACCTTATCAAATTTCTTATTTAAACTTAGTCTAAATAAGTTGCTTTGTCAAGAAAAAAATATAATTTTATCTTTTATTAATTTTGATTCTGCCTTTATCATCGAAAAAATGGATGCTTTGTTTAGATTTAGTCCAAATAAATTTCATTGCATCTTCCTTTTATTCCATCCCCATTAGATAGAACCACTAAAAAACAGCAAAAAAGTTCAAACCCACTAGGAAAAGCGCAAAAGAATTGCACAAAGCACAAATTTAAATCAACATTTTTCAAAAAAAGGAGAAAAAAATGAAAAAGGTATTTTGTTTAACACTAATTATTTTTTTTGGTTCACAATTATTTGCGCAAGATTATTCTTTCAATAAATTCAACACAAACAAGTTTTATATAGATATTTCCGGAAAAACAATGCCCCTAAACGGTAACTGGGGACTAATGGGCGGAATGAAAGCCGGTTATAATATTAATGAGAAAATAACTGTCGGACTTTTTGTTTACGGTTTGATCCCTGATAAAATTGAGAAAAACTATATTAATCAAGAGGGAAAAGATGAACTTAATATGGGCTATACAGGATTTGAAGTTGCTTATAATCATATATTATCCAACAAATTTAGTCTAACAGGTAATATGCTAATTGGAGCTGCAAAAGTAGAATATCAGGATTTAGGCGGTGAAGATTACTTTTTCATTGCTGAACCTGGTGTTGGAATAAACTATAAATTAACTGACTGGTTCAATTTAGTTTATACTGTAAGTTTTAGATTTGCATCGGGCGTTAAATATTCAGATTTCTCAAATAACAGCTTCAGTGGATTAGCAAACGACTTAAGCCTAAGATTCGGATTTTAAATTATTTTATCAAAGGCATCTGGTGGGGGAACTTTGTTTTCGGTTTCCTAACTCTGAATTCATAATTAGCACGCAAAAGAAATGGACAGAACGACAATTTCAATAATCATAAGTATATTTACTATTTTTTTATTTCTTGCAGGAAGCCTACTGGGCTGGTTTTTATGAATCCTTTTCGCCTGATTGAATTAGTTTTCTGTATTGAGATGGAGTCATGTTGTTATATTTTTTAAATGTAGTATTAAATGACGATTTTGAATTAAAACCAGAGTCAAAGGCTATTGCAATTATACTATAATTCTTAGAGTCTTCGTCAGCTAATCTTAACTTGACTTCCTCTACCCTATAACTGTTTATAAAATCATAAAAATTCTTGTTCAATTTTGTGTTTATAACCTCAGATAAATTGTGAGTTGAAATTGACAGTTTTTCAGCTAAATCTTGAAGGGTTAATTCACAATCTAAATACGGTTTTTCATCTTCCATCAGACTGATTAATTTTTGAAGAAGCTCATCAGCTACCTTATCAGTTAATCCCGACTTTTGATAACTTTTCCTCTCATCTAACTTTGAATCCTTTACTTCATCTTCTTTAACTTCTTCATCAATATTCTGTGCTAAAATTTGCGGTTGACGCAAACTCATATAACCGATGCTGTAAATTAAAATTGAAGCTGACAAATAAATTAATTGATCAAAATTGTCAGTGTTATCCAAGACCGCGTTTGCTAAGTAACTTAATGCAACAATTCCCCAAGATACGATTAAACCAATGTTCAAATACCTTAGCCAATCTAGATTGATCTTTTCAATATTCGAATAATTGTTTTTTATTTTTTTGTGGTATTTGCTAACGATATCTATTGTGAAATAAACGTATATAATTCCATGAATTGGTTTAAAGTAGTTGAAAAATTCAAATGCAGGCAGCATTGATGCAATGTCACCCTTTACCAATTGTATCTTGAACTCATTACTCTCAAGAAAGGCAAACATGAAGCCATATATATTTACTAGTAAAAATGGAATAAAGTGAAGAAAATATTTTTTATCAAAATGCTTCTCACCGGATGAAATCAATCTTGCGTAAATGTAAAAGATCGGCCCATAAAGATGAGGGAAAGCAAATGTAGCTCCGATGAATTCCGGGAATTCTTTGTAGTACTCAAAAACAATATAAATAGAATGAAAAATATCAATTGAGAAAGCCAGCATGCCAAAGCCTAAAACAACATTAGCTGCATGGTTTGCTTTTTTGGAAAACAATAATATTGAGAGCAATGCACCCTGCACTGCACCCAAAATCAATATTTGTTCAATTATTTTGATTTACTATCTCCATAAGACTTGCAAAGATAAAAAATAATTGGAAGCTCTTTTTACAAATTAATTTGAATGAAAAATTCGACATCTTTTTTGAAGCTAGAATGATTCTAATTCTTTAATAATTTTTGATAACGTTTTTATTCGTTCACTAAGAATTTCATCATCTTTATGAAGGCAATCATCAAAAAGCTTCATGTCTTCTTCAATGTGCTCGTTTTCAGTACAGACAGATACATTCATTGCACCACCCTGAAGCCCGATTCTATCAATTAATGGATAATTCGGATAATCCTCTTCTTTCTTATAATATTTGTCTCTGAAATACAATTTCGATTTACAAATTAAAATTGCGAGATCCATCACTCTGTGCAATGGCAGTTCTTCAGATTGACGTGACCACTTCTCTCCCGTATGACGCCAGATTTTAGCTGAAATATCAACATTGCCTCTGTCATTCCATTGTGCTAATCCAAGTGATAAACCTTTTGCATCAGATTTATCAAATAATCTCCCATCAACAAGATTGTAATCTTCCGACACAATCACAGGTTTATGCTTCAATTCTGTTGGAATTTTCATTTCATTTTCCTTTCACTAATTTGGTAAATGAGT
>JANQIV010000250.1 GCA_028282005.1 Melioribacteraceae bacterium
CTAATAAATAACTTTTCAATCCACAAAATAAATGGTGTTGATGATAATATTTGTACTATCTCGTCCGACGAAGCTTTAAGAGAAGGCGGATTAACTGAAAATTCTGAAATGGAAAACAAATTAGCCGGGTAAATAATGAAAAATATTATCATCATTGCATTACTTTTTACAACGATAATTACTGCTCAAGAAAATCAAACTAAAAGTTTACTTGAACTTCGAAATGAAATTTCCTTAAATGTTGACGATAATCAAAATTTTGAAGCACTTCCGACAATTGAAAAAAAGAGTGTGGGGCTCGCTATAATTTATTCTTTACTATTACCCGGAATGGGGGAATTATACGCTGGCGATTACAGCACCGGAAAATATTTTACTATTGCTGATGCCGTTTCTTGGGGATTTGTTGCCGGATTTAGTATCCATGGTAATAATCAAAAAGACAACTATAAAGCTTTTGCAAAAACCCACGGTGGGATTTTGGATCCTGATGGAAAAAGTGACGAATATTTTGCAGACATTGGTAACTATTTGAATATTGACGACTTCAATTTGGAAAAAGAACAACTCCGTAACTTTGACGAAACTTACAATGTAGATACCCACTTTTGGAAATGGGAAAATAATACCGTCCGCGAAGAATACCGCAGTATTTGGACTAGCAGTGAAGAATCCTTTGATAAAATTCAATTTGCTGTTGGCGCACTTGTAATTAACAGAATAATCAGTGCGATTAATGCTGCAAGAACTGTCGGAAGAATGAACGAAAAAGCTGATGAAATGAGTTGGAATGTGTCCGTTGGCATGTCCCAAAGACGAAATTTACCTGCAGCTCTTGAAGTGAATTTGTTTACAGCGTTTTAATCAAATTTAATTCTTATTATTGGTTTTGACGATTAATCAAATTTAGTTTCATGCTGAATTATAAACTTGAAATCAAATATGACGGCACTGATTTTGCTGGTTGGCAGATTCAAAAAAGTGACGTTACGGTTCAGGGAAAGATCACTGAAGCACTTGAAACAATTACCAATCAAAAAATAAATTTAATTGGTTCGGGTAGAACTGATGCCGGTGTTCACGCTCTAGGACAAGTTGCGAATTTCCAGTCTGAAAAAGAATTAGATATCTACAAATTTGCCCACTCATTAAATTCGATGCTTCCCGAAAGTATTTCGATAAATCATATTGAGATTGTCCAAGATGAATTTCACTCCCGGTTTGATGCAAAACAAAGAAGCTATATTTATTTGATTAACACGGTCAAATCGCCGTTTTATTTTAAGTATGCTTGCTTTTATCAGCCTATAAAAAATTACTCAATAAATGATCTAAACAATTTGAGTAAAACAATTTTGGGCAAACATGATTTTACTTCTTTATCCAGAAAGAATATTGAAATAGAAAGCAAAGAGTGTGAAATCTTTGATATTCATTGGCGAAAAAGCAATGACTTATATTATTTTTATATCAATGCTAATCGTTATTTACACGGAATGGTGCGTACAATTATTGGGACAATTTTAGAAGGTATAAAAAATAATTGTGATGAAAATTATATGCTAAAAATTTTAGAAAAAAAGGATCGCGAAGCTGGTGGTAAAGCTTCCCCCGCAAAGGGATTGTTCCTTTATAAAGTGAGGTATTAATGAAAATTGATTTATCCAACAAAGTAGTTTTAATTACAGGCGGATCACGCGGAATTGGGGCTGCTTGCGTAAAATTATTTTGCGAAGCAAACGCAAAAGTAGCTTTCACTTATAATAGAAACGAAGAAGCTGCGGAAAAGTTGGCAATTCAATTCAAGAACTTTGAAACTAAATCTTATCAAAATGATATTACTTCCGAAGAAAGTATAAAAAATACTGTTGAAAAAGTTTTAACAGATTTTGGAAAAATTGATATTCTTGTGAACAACGCCGGAATTTGGGAAGAAGGGAAAATTAGTGAATTAACTTTGCAAGACTGGAATAAAACAATCACAATAAATTTAAGTAGCATGTTTCTATTTTGTAAATACGTTATCCCTTCAATGAAAGAAAATGAATTCGGCAGAATCATAAACATAAGTTCAACAGCCGGTCAAAGGGGAGAAGCGAATTACTCTCATTATGCATCATCGAAAGGGGGAATGATTTCATTTACAAAATCTCTCGCGGCTGAAATTGGGAAGTACAATATTACAACAAACTCTGTTGCACCCGGATGGGTTTTAACTGACATGACTTCAGATGTTTTTAATGATAAAAATTACTTGAAAAATGAAGCTGAAAAAATCCCTATAAAAAGAATTGCTTTGGCTAAAGATATTGCCGGTCCAGTTTTGTTTTTAGCATCCGATTTAGCAAATCATATAAATGGTGAAATATTGAATGTTAATGGTGGATCAGTACTCTGCGGATAGAATTCATTTTAGCTCTTATAACTTCGAATAAAATTTAATAAATTGCTTATCTAATAATCCGAAAGATTTATGCAATTTTTAGCTGATTTACATCCAATGATTGTGCATTTCCCAATTGCAATATATCTAGTTTATGTAGTTTTTGAGGTTGTCGGCCTTTTTATGCAAGAAGAGCATTTTGCTAAAACGGCTCAGTATTTATTATTTATTGTCTTATTAACATCAGTTCTCTCTGCATTAACCGGGAATCAAGCAGCAGATATGATTAATGATCTTAAGTTGAATAATTATGAAAACATTGCAATAGAAATTGAAGAACACGAAAGCATCGCAAACCTATTTATATGGTTCACAGTTTTTTTATTCGTCAGCAGAACATATCTTTTACTTAAAAAAAATCTCATTAGGAAATATAGAATTATAATCGCCGTCATTTCAATTATAGGTGTTTTTCTTATTTGGGAAACTGCTGAACATGGCGGGAAATTAGTTTATAAATTTGGTGTTGGTACTGATTTAATCAAAGAAAAATGAAAAGAACGGTCGTTATATTAGTTTTATTATTTTCCGTTGCTTCGGCTCAGGAATTTAGATTTGGACAAGCCAAAGGTTTATTTATGTCTTTTGGTGTTGGGCCTCGTGTGCCCATTGGCGAGATGTCAAAATTCCAAAACCTCGGTTCAGGATTTAATGTTGCTTTTTCATACACCGACAATGAAATTATGCCTTTTTTTATTTACGGTAAAATAGGTTATTCTCATTTCCCTGGAAGACAAAGTTTATACGAGGATACGGATTACTCTTCGTTTTCGAGTAATGCTTTTCTTGGCGATTTTGGTTTAAGATATTATTTACCTCCTCTTGCCGAGCAGGTCGTTATTTTTATGCCAATTGTTGAAGCCGGATTTTCAGTTTCGTTATTTGAAAAATTCCATCAATTCAAAATTGGAAGAGGGAAAAATAGTTTTACTGAAGATGATTTCAATGCCGGTTTTCATTTAGGTGTCGGTATTTCAATGTTTCTACTTGAAGCTGTTGCAAACTATAACTACTATAGTGCTAACCAATATTTATCTTTTGACCTAAAATTAAGAATACCAATCTTTACCGCTATTTAAAGGAGGATAGATGGATTATCAAAATTTATTATTTGAAGTAAAAGACTCTATCGCAATAGTTACAATCAATAGACCAGACAAACTAAACGCATTGAATATCCAAACAATGCAGGAATTAAAAACTTTATTTACAGAATTAAAGGATGACGAAAATGTTAAAGTAGTCATTTTAACCGGTGCCGGAGGAAAAGCATTTGTTGCAGGTGCAGATATTTCAGAGCTAAACAAATTGGATATTTTAACAGGAAAGGAGTTTGCTGAAAATGGTCAAGCAGTATTTAATACAATTGAAAATCTCGAAAAACCGGTAATTGCAGCAGTCAACGGGTTTGCACTCGGTGGCGGTTGCGAACTTGCTCTTGCTTGCCATATCAGATTAGCCTCGGAAAAAGCAAAATTTGGCCAGCCGGAAGTTAACCTTGCAATAATTCCCGGATATGGCGGAACACAAAGATTGGCAAGACTAATAAATAAGGGCAGAGCAATTGAATATATTCTAACCGGGGATATGATTTCTGCTGAAGAAGCTTACAGAATTGGTTTGGCAAATAAAGTTTATGCTGCTGACGAGTTAATGGCAAAAGCGTTTGAAATGGCTGAAAAAATAATTACAAAAGGGCCGATTTCGGTTAAGATGGCATTAAAGGCTGCGTTGGCAAGTGCTGAACTGTCTTTGGCAGAAGGTCAAAAATTAGAAGCTAGTTTATTTGGTGCATGCTGCGGATCAGAAGATTTTAAAGAAGGAACTTCGGCTTTCCTTGAAAAGAGAAAACCGGAATTTAAAAATAAGTAGCCCCAGAATTTATGCAGAAATTAAACATACTGCTAATTTTGCTTTCCGTTAATCTCGCCCTACTTCTGGGTAATATTATTGTTCCACACTTTTCAAAGGAGGAGCCGGTTACTCCTCCTAAAAATCAAATTACCAACCTCGATAGTTTACTAATAATTGAGTTGTTTGAAAACGGACTTAAGGAAGAATGGATAGACGAAAGAATTACTTTTCAGAAAGAGCCATTTTATAACATAACTGTTCCTAATGATTTATCAATAACAACGCTTTTAAGAAACTTAAATCACAAACTAAAAGACAGCAATCTTGAAGTTAAAACCAATGAACTTATTGAAAATGGAAAAACCAAATATGAGATTTTCGAAAATGAAGATCGTAAGTCATTATATTTTTTCTTCTATGATGATTCTTTAGAAAGGGAATCAACAGAATTATCATTTTTGATTAGAGTTTCTAATGAAGAAAAGTTATCAACAGAATTGTTAAATGCAAGTATTCCGCTAACGTTTTTAATAAATATTCACGAAGGCGCTGACAGCATTATTGCACAAATATCTGAAAGCTCCCATAAATATTTTGTTTATTTGGATGATGAAATTGATGAAGAAAAATACGTTTTGAATTTAGAATTCAGTAAAATTCGCTTGAGGGCTATAGTAGAAAATATATGCAATGCTTTTGAGTATTGTCAGTATTTTGTTATCGATAATAATTCTATTTTGGCCCGTTCAAATTTATTTGAGTTCATTGCAAAGGAATTCCGAAAGAGGAAGAGAAAAATCATATTTGCAAATACATTCAAAGAAATTAATGGAAGTGAAATTCTAATTAAATCCGGATTCAATTATTACTTAGGCAATAATATAGAACTACACAAAATTATAATTGATCAAAATAGTTTTTCCCTTTTAAGAAACGATATAGAAAAAAGTTTAAAGAAAGGCGATAAATACTACTTAATTGAAAAATCTCTTTAATCTAATTGATTCCCTTCTTTATCCAATTCAATAATTTCAATATCGAACAATGAAGAAAGTTGCTTAACAATTACATTTTTGTCACCAACCACAACTATTTTAAGATGATCAGGAACAATATATTTTTGTGCCGTACTTAAGCAAGAATCCAAGTTAACTGAATTAATGTTTTCAATAAAATTGTCAAAATAATCATCAGGTAAATTGTAAAGAACTTGGGTCCCAATGTTTCTCACCATATCCCCATAAGTCTCAAATGTTGAAGGGAATTTTTTGATCAAATAAGATTTTACGAATTCCAATTCTTCTTCCGTTACATTTTGTCTTATCAAATCTATTTCTTTTAAAATTTCAAAAACTGATTCACCAGTATTTTTACTTTCAACAGCAGTGGAAATTTCAAATGCGCCTTTAGTTAGATTATAATAAAATCCGGAATAAATACCGTAAGTAAAACCCTTTACTTCACGCAAGTTATGATTGAGTCTGCTTGTAAACTGTCCGCCAAGTATTGCGTTCACAAGCCTTTTGGGAAAGTAATCGCCATTGTTTCTTTCGTTTGTTAAATGCCCAACTCTAATTTCACTTTGAACGGATCCTTCGTTATGAACTACATAAATTTTGTTTGAAAGATCATCAGTAATTCGAAAATCTATTTTACTATTTTCTGTTCTGTTCAATCGAGAAAAATATCTATCAACCAATTTTTTTAATGATTCAGTCTGAAGGTTGCCTACGGAAATCAACCGAATGTTTTGCCAAGTGAACTTTGTGTTATAATATTCTTTAACATCTGCTAAACTAATTTGGGAAACAGTATTGCTGTAACCCATGGTCGGCTTAGAATAACAGGAATCATTGAAAACAATTTTCTCAAAAATAGTTGAAGCTAAATAACCCGGTTCGTTTAATGATTGTAGAATTTTATTTTTGTGCTTGTTTAATTCTCTTTCAAAATCATTTTCATGAAATGAAGGTTGTCCCAAAATTAAAGCAACAAGTTCAATCGTCCTTTCGATATTTTCAGTTAAAGATGAAGCTGAAATATTTATTGAATCATGATCAACTGTAATTTTTATGCTCGAGCCCAGAAGTTCGATCTCATTATCTAACTCAAGTGAAGAATATTCTCCTGCTCCTTCATCAATTAACATCGAGGTTTGATAAGCCAATCCCAATTTACCATTGGAATCATACTTATTCCCGGCATCAATAATGAGGTTGAGATTGACGATTGGCAAATCGTCTTTATAAACATTGAATATTTTTATTCCGTTTTCTGAAGAAGATTTGATAACTTCAGGAAGCGAGAATTCTATTTCACCATTTTGTCTGGGTTTAATTTTTCTATCAATTAGCATATTATTTTTCTTTTGGGATTATGTTCAATTCTACAAAATTTGATTTCAAATATTTTTCTGCAACAGAAGTGATATCATCTAATTGAACTTTAGCGTATCTCTCAACATCAAAATTAAATGAATTTGGATCACCCAAAGTGCAATTGTAATTGTTCATTAAATCAGCGACAGTTCCGATTTCTTGCAATGAAAAAATAAAAGAAGATTTGATACTGTTTTTTGAACGTAGTAACTCTTGTTCTGAAATTCCATTATTAATCAACTTATTTATTTCATTAAAAATATTTTCCTTTAATGTATTAAGGTCAAAACCTGGTTTAGCAGTTGCTACTATTAAAAAAGAGCCGTTTAATTTTGCAGAATATTGGAATGAAAAAATATCCTGAGCAATTTGTTTATCAAATATTAATGATTTATACAAACGCCCGTTTTTTGATCCGGTTAATAAATCCGAAAGGATGTCAAGAGCTGCATCATCATTTCCGAAAATTTTATCACTATTCCAGGCCAAATAAATTCTTGAAAGGTTTACATTATCCTCATGAATTATTTTTTTGCTTTCTGATAAAACATTTGGCTTGGGGGATAACTTATCAACTTCATTACCGTTTAGAATTTCACCAAAATATTTTTCGGTCAATTGTATTGCATTTTCAAAATCGATATCACCTGCAATTACTAAGCTTGCATTACTTGGCGAATAGTATTTCTTAAAAAAATTTGTTACATCTTCTAAATTATAGTTTTCAATATCTTCCATCCAACCAATAGTTGGCCAATGATAGGGATGATTAGGGCTATAAAGATTTGAAAACAATTTTTCCCACGCCAAACCATATGGTTTGTTTTCGTAAGATTGCCTGCGTTCATTCATCACTACTGATTTTTGATTATCCAACTTCTCTTGCGAAAGTGCGGGGAGAAGAAACCCCATTCTATCAGACTCTAACCAAAGTGCAAGTTCTACATAATTTGAAGGTACAGTTTCGTAGTAATTTGTTCGGTCTATACTCGTTGACCCGTTTAACGAACCACCAGCCTCCTGGACATATTTGAAGTGCATTTCTTTATCAACGTTTTCTGATCCCTGAAACATCATATGTTCAAATAAATGGGCAAAACCGGTTTTGCCTTTTGTTTCATTAGCAGAACCAACTTTATACCATAAATTAACAGCTACTATTGGTAAAGAATTGTTTTGGTGAAGAACTACTTCGAGTCCGTTAGATAGTGTGAATTTTTTACATTCAAAGTTGAGTTTTATCGACATAAATTTATTTTTTCTTTTTAATATAACGAAAAATTTGTTTGCTACTTTACAGTATTATTTTGAAAAATAAATGTAGTGCTTTTGAGAGTTAAATTGCATTAATAAACTAATTGTTTATTAAATTCATATTTCAGAGAATAGTAATATTTTTGCTAAATCAATGAGTAGTTAAATTCAACTTCAATACTTAAATGACTAAGACTATGAATGAAAAATCTAATAGCCTCGTTATGGGCAGTATTAGATAAATCTACATCGGAGATAATGATAGAGTTTTACAAGAATATGTTAGACGAAAAGAATCATTTGGAATCTTTAAGGCAAGCAAAGTCAGCAACAATAGAGTAAGTGCTTATGCGGCTCCATTCTTATTGCACCATTTGTTCTGATTGAAAATTAAATAATACTTAGAGTCTATATTAAATTTTTATACTAAGCTTGAATATTATTTGCAACTTTGTTTAAGTTTATCTGAAGTGAATAATATTGTTTACTAAAAAAAATCCCCTATGAATTGTTTGAAATTTGCTGTACTGCTTATTTCCATACCATTTATTTTGAAAGCGCAGATTGAAAATGCTGCTCATTATTCGAATGATATAGTTAATTTTCGAAATAACGACATTACTTCGCTAGTCCAAACATCTGAATCTTATGAGAATCATGGTAATTTAGATCATATGATACAATCAAGTAATCAAATCGGAATTAATATTTTTTACAGAGAAGATTTTGAAAGCTTCTTCCTTTATTTTTTAAGAGGCTTGGAAAAAAGCAGTAATGCATTAACTAATAAACATGATAAAATTATAACCGGTTATAATATTCTTGGGTGGGCTTATTTTATCCAGGGATACTTTAAGAATGCTGTTCATTTTTGGGGAAAGGGAATAAAATTAATTGAATCTTCTTCAAGAGAAGATGAATTAGCCAAATGCTACTTTTATATTAATCTTGCATTAGCATTTAACCAAAAAGGGGACAATGGTTTAGCTACTGAATATTATGAAAGAGCCTTGCCTGTATTAAAGAGAAATTATAATAAACTAGAATTTTCTGAAGAAAAAATAATCTGTGGAATTTATTTAAGCCATAATTTCAATGTTTTTTCTATGTATGAAAATTCGTTGGAAATACTAAGCGAACTTGGACAAGAAATTAATTATAAATTAAGAGGAAATAAAAATTTAATATCATCAATTTACTATTTAATTGGTCATACTTATAAGAACATGGGGTTGTTGGTTAAATCTCTTCAAAGCTTTTCTAAGTCTTATATCTTTTTACGATCAAATAATATTGAAGACAGTTATATGACTTTTCAAGTTTATAGAAGTCTAGCCGAGATTTATTACAGTCAAAATAAAAAAGAAATGGCTATAGAAGAAATGATCAGAGCTTTGAATACAGCTAAAAACTTATTGGGGGAATACCATGCTGAGACACTAAGTTGCTATGAATGGTTAGGTCATATTTACCAAGAAGAAAATAATTTAATTGAGGCATTGAAGTACTATGAATTGTCGATAGAAGGAAATTTAAACAGAAATATAAATTCAAAAAATAAGTTTGTCGAGGATGATTATTTTTTAGATTCTTTTTTAAATAAAGCAAAGATACTTACTGAAATTTTAGAAGACACTTTTAATGAAGAAAAAAATTTAATACAAGCGTTTAACCTATATAAACTAGCATCCGAGTTAATAGAAAAAATTAGGAGAAGTTATAAAACGGATGAATCCAAATTACTTTTATCTGAAAGAGCAAGTAAGCTTTACAAGGGCGCTGTAAACACATCATTAAAATTATTTAAAATTACCGGGATTGATGAATATAAAGAAGAAGCATTTATTTTTGCTGAGAAAAACAAAGCAGGAATATTAAATGAATCTTTAACTGAAACACTAGCTAAAACTTTTGGTAATATCCCGGATTCATTACTTAAAAAAGAAAAGGAATTGAGAACTTCTTTAACTTTTTATGAAACCGAAATAAATAAAGAAGAAGCTAAAGGCAAATTAAAAGATAGTTTAATACTAATTAGGTATAAAAAGATTTTTTTTGATATAAATATTGAGCACCAAAAACTACTCTCAGATTTTGAAAATAATTATCCGGATTATTTTGAAATAAAGTATAAAATTAATGACTTATCTGTAAAAGATATTCAAGATGACCTGCTAGATAAAAACACAACTTTAGTTGAATACTTTATTGCAGATAGTATTCTTTATATTTTTGTGATTAATAAAAGTGCTTGCGATGTATACACAACTGATTTGATTGATGATAAATTGGTTACTAATTTCAATAATGCAATTTATAATATTGATACTGAGGAATATGTTGAAATAGGTTATTCACTTTATAAAAAATTGATTGAAACTATTAATGGGGATTTAAAAGAAAAACTAATAATTATTCCAGATGGCAATATTCACAATATTCCTTTTGATGCTTTACTAACAAAAAGAATCGATTATAGCTCTGACATCAATTTTAGAAAATTACCTTATTTAATAAACAAATTTGAATTAAGCTATTCATATTCTGCAAGCATGAAATGTTACAGTAATAGTAATACGAATCATAGAAATTATAAAACTGAGTTTATAGGTTTTGCTCCAGTTTTTGAAGAGAATCGAAAAACAACTATACCGAGATATATAGCTTCTTCCTTACGCAATGAAATTACTACAGAGAAAAAAGTAAGCAGAAGATCTGTACTAAACAATGACGGAAATTTTAAATGGTTACCTTCAAGCGAAATGGAATTGGTGAATATTTACAATATGTTTGCTGAAAAAGATCTACCTGCAACAATATATTTGAATTTAGATGCATCAGAAGATAGAGTAAAAAAAGAAATGGATCATGATTCAAAGTTTGTACATTTTGCTACACATGCTTTTATAAACTACAAAAATATTGAGCTTTCAGGTATAGCACTTTATCCAGATTATGAAAATAATGAAGATGGAATTTTGTATATAAATGAAATTCATAATTTTAATCTGAATGCTGATTTAGCAGTATTGAGTGCTTGTGAGAGTGGATTAGGCAGTTATGCAAAAGGTGAAGGAATAATTGGACTTACCAGAGGTTTTATTTATTCCGGGGCAAATAATCTTGTTGTAACTTTATGGGAAGTTTTGGACAAATCAACTTCTGATTTAATGACTAATTTTTATTCCAGCATTTTAGAGGGAGAAACATATTCTAGTTCTTTGAGAAAATCTAAATTGGCTTTTATTGAATCGGATATTTATTCTGCACCCTTCTTTTGGGCACCATTTGTTTTAGTTGGTAATTAGAGTTTATTTATCAGGAAGAATTTATTTTTCTGCTTAACACGATTATTTAATCTGACATCCCAATAGTACAATCCATCTGAAAGAGAGTCTCTAAAAATATACTCTTTAGTTTCTGTAAAGCTTTTTTCCCAAACCTTTTGGTTTTTATTATTTTTTATAACTATTGTTACTTGTCCTGAGTTGACATTCCATTTAAAATTTATTGGTAAACTTGATATACTTAAATTCTGAGGGGAAATGTTAATGTCTTCATTAATGGATCTCAGATAAGATTCATTAATTTGAATCTCTTGTAATTCATCTTCAATATAATTTTTTGGCAGATCAAAATTTTTCGCAATTGAGTATTCAAATAAATTTATCTCAACACTGTCATGATTTAATTTTTTGTAGGAGTTTAGTAAATCAAACAGTGTAATTGATTTATCAACTTGTTGAAACGGTATTCCATCTAATTCTGAATGTTCTGCCAATTGATCACTTGCTTCTGTGGATTTATTAATAAGTGATGAGTCAATAGATGCATTAATAGGGATATCTGTTTGAGACGGTTTATTAAGGATAATGGGATTTGATCCGGTAATAGTTGAATCTTCAGTAAACTTTTTATCAGTAACAGATTCCGGTAAAAAAAGAAAATAAATTAGAAAAATTGTAACTGTACTTGCGATTAATGAATTTCTAACTGTTTTGCGCTTTTTATAGGTATCAACCTCATTAAAGTAAATTTCTTTTAAGGCATCAAATTCCTCTTTGCATATTTTACATTTATCCAGATGATTTTTTATTTCATGATATTTTTTCAATTCGTTTTCATTTAGACTAGTTCTCTTTTTTGAAGCAGCAAAGAAAAAATTAAAGTCCTCAGAGGAGAGATGTTCATTTAGTTCTGGCATATAACAAACTTACGCAACTTTTTTTCTAATCTCAAAAAGTAATTCTGCAATCCTTAAGTTGTTCGTAAAAGTAGTCCATGTTAATGCCGTTATCAAAATTTGCAACTTTTTTAGATCGGATTACTTTCTTTCCATAAACCTGGTCTTTGAAGTTGATTGTTTTTAGATTCTTAAGTTTTATTATATTCTTAGGAAATTTTTCAAACTTATTTTTACTTAAGTCAATTTCAATTAAATCTTTCACCAGAAATATTTCTTTAGGCAGTTCACTAAATTTATTGTTACTTAAATCAATGATCTTAAGATTAGAAATAAATTTATTACTGTAGAATAAATCCAAAAATCTAGGTTCTTCTATTTTTAAAAAGATTGGTGGTTTATCGAATAAGTTTTCATCAAGATTTTTTGTAAACCACAGCAGCAAATCACTAAACAAATCAATTTTATAATATTTTTTGATTTTCTTTAAATCTTTATTTATTCTTCTTTGTATTGAAGATTGTTTTACATTTTTATTTGTATCAAGATTATTTTTTAAGAAAATAAAAACCTGCTCATAAAACTTATTTTTGTTTTCCAAGCCTGCTAACAAGATTAGATTATGGATTTCTTTAATAAGAGATAAATTCACAGAATTTTCAAAAATTACGTCTATTTCATTATTTAGGTAATTGATGTTTATTCCTAAATATGTTTTCAAAACAAATCTATAGATTGGATTGCTTTCAATAGTTAACAAATTCTTTAAAAAATTCTTTCTGGAGTTTTGTGAAATATATTCAACATCAATTTCATTTGAATATCTTAGCATTGCTTTTGAATCAAGCTTTTTATTCAAACTCTCAGTCATATACTTATAACCTTCTTTGTTTTTGGTATAACTGAAAATTTTATCTTTATAATTATCGAATGACTTTTCGTCAATAATATTTCTTAACCAAACAATTACTTCGTCTTTTGAAAAGAAGATATTTGTTTCCGGAATTAGATTACATGAAAGCATAGAACATTCAATTCCATATGATTCAACAAAACTTTCAAACGACTTCCTGGTTAATTCAAGATATCTGAATTCCATTTTCTCTTCTCTGAAAGTACTTATTGAACATAAAATTATATCTGTATAGAGGTATGTCTTAATTTTTGCTTTAGTGCTATTATAGTTTTGGTAGTACTTATAATTATCAATTATTTTGGAAACGATTTTATCATAAATAATTATTCTATTTTCTTCATTCAGTTTTTCGTAAAATCTAAACTTTCTATTGAGAATATTTAATATAAAGTTTCCGAAACAGAAGTTGATTAGGACCATAAATTTATTTTTGTCGTCAGTAAAACTCATTAAAAGTTCTTTTGGTTCATTGTGTGAAATGAATTGATAAGAGGTTTCTCTGACTTTCCTAATGATATTTAGAGTATTATCCAACCCTAATATTGATTGTAAATTTATTTTCCCAAGTGAAAAATTATCAATGTTTGCCATTAATTTTTTAAGAAAAGAATGCTTGATTTGGTCTTGGATGATGGAATCTAAATATGGATCAAGTTGCAATATAATTTCATCGGACAAGCTGATTCCGTATGAATTATAATGGTTTTTCAAATATTTTACTAAATGCTCTTTTAAGACTTTTATAGTCTTCTTTAACACGCTATTATTTTCTCTCATTGAATCAGTCCATTAACTGAGGTAGTAATGTGTCTGAAAAATTATAATTGGCTAAAATAGGTAGGGTATTTTATCTATAAATATCTCCTAAAAGTATTTTAATATTTTAATAAAAAATCCAAAAAAAGATTGCCCAAAATTTCTCCATTTTCGATATCAATAATAAAACAATGAACAATCAACATCTATGTTAAAGATATTGATTTCTAACATAGCTTGCAATTCTAATATGAAGTATTGTTAAATTATTGGGAATATAGTGAATAATCAAGACATATCACATTATTGTATTTTCAAGTCTCTAAATCTTAATAGTAAGAATAATATCTATAATATGAATTAATACATATCTAATTGATATTATCTGAATATAGATAGAGTAGAATGATATACTCTAGATTGTTGAGAAAACCTCAATAATCATATTCTATAAAATAATAAATGGAGACTTTATGAAAAAGCTCAAATTGAATTTGAAAGACTTAAAAGTTGAGTCTTTTGAAACTGCTGATGAAGTAAGAGAAAAAAAAGGTACAATTCATGGAAATTTACCTTGGACCGAGACTTGTGACGGGCCTACATGTAATAATGATACTTGTTGGGGAACATGTCCAATGAATACTCATTGTGTGCCAACATGTAGACAAACTTGCCCTATAGAACCAACTAACACATGTCTTCCAGGTGAATGGCCTTGCGGTTCTTAAGTTAGATTAAGTTTTTGGCGCGTTCGTCTAGTGGTAGGACGCCAGTTCTTCAGACTGGAAATGGTGGTTCAATTCCATCACGCGCTACGAGTTTTTGGTAATAAGATAGGTGTATTCAATAATAATATAATTAATCAAACCTACTGCTGTTAAAAATAGAATAAGTTTTAGTTGTATTTCTGATTCAATGAAATAAAATATAGAGGTGAATTTTGGCTGAACTCTTCTCAGGCTTTGTCTGCAGAGTTAGTGGCTCTGCAACTAATCATTTTAATAACTTAATTGCTTCAAAATCATTAGAGATACTTAAAAAAATCAAAGAAAAAGAAGAAGAAATCTCATCATTTAAAGAAGAGATATCAAGACAATTATTTGAAGAAATCTCTAACAGTACAAAACAAGTAAATAAAAACAAATTACTCAAAATACGCAGGAAAGCATATAATTTAAAAAAGTTAAAAATAGAAGAACAGAATTTAATAAAAAATAAAGACGTGTTTGGAAAGTATAAATTATTATTAACTGCAATTGATGCTAAGAAAGATTTATTGGATAAGTATTACGAAAGCTTTGATTCTGATTATGTGAGTATAAGAAAACAGTTCAAAGAAGTTATAAAAGAACAGGACTTTCAAAAAGGATTATTGATTTCAAGTAAAGCTTTGTATCAGAACCAGGATATTTATGATAAATGTAATAAAACAACATTAAATAGAAAAGAAGAACAATTAGAGAGGGGGTTGCTCAGGTATTATTCTAGAATGAGCATGAAAGCAACACCTTTTGGCACCTTTTGCTCAATATTACCTGGTGAGATTATTAATGAAAATAATAAATCAAATGAAATAGTTTTAACTCTTGACCCAACATTAAAGGAAAGCATTGTAATAATAAACAAAGGCTTATATGGTAGTATTCTTAGTTACATTGTTAAGAAAAAAGAAATAAAGAAAAACCTTCCTGTAGAATTAAATCAAACCATTGTTAATAAAGATGATAAGCTGGTATACTTAACTGCAATTGAAGAGAAAGAAATTTTTCAGCACTTAGATAATAATGAGGTTTTGGAACTCTTTGTTGAGAAATTGGAGAAATATGATTCTGTATTGTTTAATGATTTGATAAAATTGGTTTGTAGCTTCGAAGAACTTGAAGCCACTGAAGATGAGGCTGAAGAATATATTGATAAATTAGTTGAAATAGGATTTCTAAGGTTTAAGTTAAATATTCCTGAACAACTCGTTGATTGGGTAGCACCTCTTATTCAACTACTAAATGGAATAGATGATCCAGATGCAGTACAAATCAAAGGCCTGCTATTAAACCTTCGCGTAAAAATTGAAGCATACGTTGATGCAGATGTAAAAAGGCGTCAGGAATTACTAATTGAAATGGATGATGAAGTTAAAAAACTTTTTGAGGATTTAACCATTGAATCTCAGTTAAAAGCAGATCTACCCTTCTATGAAGATGCTACTTCAAAAAGTAACTTAATAATTAATGAAGAATATTTAGAATCTGCCTCTAACATATTTTCCGAACTTATAAAAATTACCCAAAAATCGGCGTTCCCAATTACTGATAGCATTACAATGAGGCATTTTTACGATGAGCATTACAAAGAAAGTTCAGAGGAAATTTCTTTATTAAAGTTTTATGAAGATTACTACAGAGAACATTACAAAGAACATATTGAAAAACAAAGGAAAATTCAGTCAAACCAAAAAGATGACACTCTAAAAGATTATGATGTAACAAATCCATTCAAATTGGATTCTGTTAAAAAAGTATTAAATGCTCCAAAACAATTCCGCAATCTTATCTCGAAAAAATGGATAAAGAATGGCGAAAATGAAATCCACATTACTTTGAAAGAAATTAAAGAATGCTACAAAGATATTCCTGAATTAGCAGATTCTTCTTGTTCAGCATCAGTTTTCTCACAAGTAATTTTGCAAAACGGCGGTGATCAAAAAGAAAGAATATTTATTCCCGACGCAAAGTACTTGTTGGGCTATGGTAAATATTTTTCGAGATTCCTGAGACTAATGAGTGATGAAGTTCAAAGTAAACTTTATGATGAAAATAACTCTATGTCAGATGAAATTATTGCGGAAATTAGTGGCGACGCAAATTTTAACGCAAATCTGCATCCACCGTTAGTAAAATATGAGATCAGTTACCCAACAAGTGAAGTTGGTTTAGCAGAAAAACAAATTAAATGTGAGGATTTACTTGTTGTTCCCGATCCGCATAATAAGTTTACACTGAGATTAAAACAAAAAAGCAGTGGAAAATTTGTTCTGCCTGTCGATTTAGGATTTCTCAATCCGACAATGAGACCACCGCTATTTCAATTGATTGCGAAATTCACTCCCCCTTCAAACTATTCACTAGCAATTCCGGATGTACCGGTAATTGATAACTTTGATAAAAATGGGAAAGAATTTAAAGAAAAAATTCAAACAAAAAGAAATAAAGCAGCACAGCAAATAGTTTTTCGACCACGAATAATTATTGAAGATCAAATTGTAGTTTCAAGAAAAAGCTGGATAATTCCTAAAAAGCATTTTCCGGAAATCGGAAAGAATGAATCCCTAGCAGACTATTTTATAAAATTAAATAATTGGCGTGAAGAAAATAATATACCAAAAGAAGTGTATCTCAGAATTAAACCATTGCCTTTGCCGCAGAAAGCAATGTCAGAAAACAAAGAGGATAATAACGAGAACGAAAATGTAAAAACAATTGCTGAGGATAAAAAAGAAGTAAATAATGAAAAAGAAGTGAAGGAAAAAGAAGAAGTAAATACTGAAAATCAGAACAAAGAAAATGAAGAATCGCAAGAGCAAAATACTGATGACAGTCAGGAGAAGAAAAAGACTAAATTTCCAAAGCAATCAAGGGATTATTATAAACCCCAGTATATAAATTTCTTAAATCCGCTTTATGTAAATCTATTCGGAAAACTAACTGTCAATTTGCAAAATTATTCTGTAACAATTGAAGAAAGATATCCGGCAGAAAACCAACTATTGTCATTTGATGGGAAGTATTTTGCAAATGAGCAGATCTTTCAAATAAACTTTCCGAAAAAAAATAATTCAAAATCTAAAAATGTTGTGGAGTTGGCAGATGCAGAAATTACAGGAAACTAATAAGTGGGAAAGTGTACATATTTTTTTCAAAGGTGATATTTATTCATACGAATGTGACAGAATAATTTTAGAAGTTGTTTCTCCTTTCGTAAATGAGTGCTTTGATAAAAAAATGATAGAAAAATTTTTCTTTATCCGGTATTCTGAACTTGGCACGCATGTAAGGCTTAGATTTTGGGGCAAAGAAAAAAACTTGAATGATGAATTCAAGCGATGTTGTTGTGACTATATTATTAACTCCATCCCAAAAGAACTAATCAACTATCCATTCAAAAAATTAAATACAATCACAGCAGACAAAATAGAAAAAGAGGACACACCTTATCTGTGGGTTCCCTATGAGCCTGAGATTGAAAGATATGGTGGTGATGAAGCAATATCTGTTGCTGAAGATTTCTTCTTTTATTCAAGTAATATCGTAATTGATTTATTGAACAAAATTGAAAAAGGAAATAATTCTTCCAGGTTAGGTTTTGGCCTTATTTTAATGGTGATTAAGCTATTCAGTTTTTTTGAAGATATAGAGATTGTAAAGACAATCTTAAATTATTATTCAAAAGGGTATTTAAGTGCTAGAGTGCAAGATGAATCTGAAATTAAAAACATTCAGAATTTATTTGATAGTAGTTTTGAAAAACAGTCAGAGCACTTGGTTGAATATGTAAATACAATTTGGGAAGCACTAAGTGAAAAAACTGAGCTTGGAGAACCTTTTGACAGCTTTAAAGATTATTGCAAGCAAATAAGAGCCCGCCTAGAAATTCTTGCAGAAGAAAATAAAATTATAAAACACAATCAGAAGATTGATGGGACTAAGAATTCACTTTCGAGAATTTTACCCAGCTATATACATATGACAAACAACAGAATGGGAATTACAATTCCTGAAGAAGCTTATCTCGCTCATATAATTGCACTCGCTTTTGATAATTCACTAATTCAAACTAAAACTTATGGTGAACAATGAATAAAGAAATATTAATAAACACCGCGGAAAAAATAGGAAACAGACTTATAAACAATGCCTTATGGGAAGGCAATGAATGTACCTGGGAAGTAATGGCTCCAAATAGAGAGGATAGAAGTGCGAAATCTGCTGTTAAAGCTGTTGCCGATGCTGCAGTTTATCAGGGTGTGGCCGGAATAGTTTTGTATTTAGTGGAATTATTTAGGATTACAAATAATCCTAAAATTAAAGATTGCATAAATGGCGCTTTGGAATATTCATACAGAATAGGTAAAGATATGTCAAATGCCTCTTTCGGTTTTCATAGCGGGAGGGTAGGCATTGCTTATGCTTTATTTAAGGCTGGTAGTTTATTTAATGATGATAAATTGTTGAATAGATCCGTTGAAGTAATTACACCATTGTATGGAAATGCAAATTCAGATTTAGGGATAGATGTTATTGGTGGAGCAGGTGGGTCTATTCAGCCTTTGTTGGTAATTTATGAGTCATTAAATGATGAGAGCATTCTTCAATTAGCTAAAGATCTCGGAGACAATTTAATTCATATTGCCAAAAAGGAACAAGTTGGTTTTGCCTGGGGATTTTCGGATACAGATTTTAAAAGACTTTGTGGATATGCTCACGGAGTATCCGGAATTGGTCAAGCCCTACTTGAACTTTATAATGTTACCGGTGAAGGGAAATATTTATACGGATTTGAGCAAACAATTGCTTATGAAAATCAATACTACAGTAATGAAAATTTAAATTGGCCGGATTTTCGGTATAGGCAAGTTAGTGAGTATGTTTATGAAGGAAGAATTGAACAATTAAAACAAGATTTAATAGCTGAAAAAATCCCCCCTTATAACTATAACTACATGTCTGCGTGGTGTCATGGTGCTCCAGGAATAGCATTAAATAGATTGAGAGCTTATGAACTGTTGCATAAAGAAGAATATAAAATTGACGCTATAAATTCTATTAAAGGAACTGCTCATTCGTTTTGTGAAAATCATAGAAATAACTATTCACTTTGTCATGGGAATGGAGGAAACTGTGAACCTTTGATTTATGGTTCACAAGTTTTGAATAATTCAAAATATTATGAAGACGCATTTGAAATTGCAGTAAATGGAATTAAGAAATTCGAAGAAGCAAATGTGCCGTGGCCTTGCGGAACAATGGGTTCAGTTTCAGATCCTAGTCTCATGCTCGGCGAAGCGGGCATCGGATATTATCTATTAAGGCTATACTCATCAGATGTCCCATCAGTATTGGTAATTTCAAGTACAAATAAAATAACCGCCGAATCAGAAGTTGATCAAAGTTACAATACCTTAAAAGAAGATCACATAAAATTTTACTTTGGTGATACTTTAGAAGGATTAAAGAAATTAAAATTAAATTTTGAATTTGAACTTGAAGATACTGCAAAATGCTACAGAGAAATCACAAACTTTCTTGAAAATCTTGATCCTGAAATTAAACAATATGCTGAAGATTTATTCCAAGTAGATAAAATTAGATTTCTAAAAACTATCGGAGTTTTTGATTATTCGGAAGAATATAGAGATAGTCTTATTAAAGAACCGCTTTTTGATATCTCATGGAAAACTTCACAATTTATGTTAGACCCTTTTTCAAAATTAATAGAATGCAAATATGATTGGCAAACTTATTTTACTGAAGACGATGAATTAAATCTACCGAATGAAGAAGAGACTTATGTTTTATTGTTTAGAAAAAATAATACAATTCAAAAATCGGTAGTTGGTTCGCTTCCCGCATTAGTGTTATCCATTCTTAACTCTCCAAGTTCTTTGGAAGAAACTACACGAGAGGTATCAGAATATTTTGATGGTTCGGTTGATTTAAAAATGCTTGAAGAAAAAGTCTTGGAACAAATTCAACAGTTCTATCAAGCCGGATTAATAAAGGTTATCAAACATGATGAGGATTTTGAAAAGTTAGTCTCAAAAATTTCCGATAACCTAAGTTTAGAATACGAAGATACACCTCATTACATTCAAGCTTTTCACAAAATTTTGCAAACAATAAGACACAGCAAAAGCATTTTTGAGAGTGAAGATGAATTAAATCGATTACATCAATATAGTATGCATATCTCTGATCTAAAGAGGTCATTAAACTTACTTAAGCTAGAAAAACCATTTGAACAATTAATCAATAGATTTTTTGATTCTGAGGATATGATTTTGAAAGAGGTTTTATATAAAGAACTGATTTCTGAGCTTGAAATATCGTTTGGTTTTCAATTTGAATCTTTAGCAGTAAATCAATAATTGGGCGGATTGTAATGAATAATAAATCTGTTTTAGAAAATGAAACTGGTATCAATACTAATGACTTGCACTTAAAAATAGTAAATGATCTTACAAAAAAGTTGAAAACCAACTTCCCTAATGCCGGAATAGGGATATCAGGCTCAGTTGCAGCAAAAAAACATTCGAGGAAAAGTGATATTGATTTATTGCTGGTTGATAAAACCTTTAAAAAAAATAAACAGTTTACTTTCTTCAATTATGGTGTAGATATTAATCTTCTTTGTTTAAATCCTAACTTACTTGAGAATCAAATAAGTGTTTGGAGTTTTTTATTTAACTCACAGCATTTAGGCTATATAACCAGCGCAAATATAATTTTTGACCCAGAAAGCTCCCTTGGTGAACTGAAAGAAAAAACAAAAGAAATAATTATTCAAAGGAAATCTTCCGCACAACAAGTATTAATGATCGTAGAAGAACAAAAAGAAATAATTATTAAAGAAATAGAAAACAATGGTTGTAACTGTTCAAAGTCTGTTGAACTGATTAACCTTCTTATTAGCCAATGGTTTTTGCTTGAAGGGATTTTGCTAAATAATAAGAGAGAACATCAGAATTCGTTTAATCTTATAAAAAAGTATGATTACAAAATGTACGAATCCTTGAAGCTGGCATTGTTGCAATCAATTAAAAATGAGGAAGTTTTGAATCACATTGAAACCCATTTGCAAAAGAAATGAAAGCAAATTATTAGGACTTTGAGCAAAATCGTATATAAAAGTATTGTGTTAAGTAAAAAATAGTTGATAAAGGGGCTGTGCTGACAGCCTAATAACCAACTAAAAACAAATAAAAAGAGGTTTTTATGAAAAAGCTAAAACTTGATTTGAAAGATTTGAAAGTTGAATCTTTCGAAGCAGTAACACTAAGGAATATTAAAAAAGGAACTGTAGCTGCTAATGCGCCATTGACAGAAGGTTGTCCGCCTACAGATGGTCAAACATGCCCGAACACTTGCTATAATACTTGTGCAAACACATGTGCAAATACATGTGGCGGAACTTGCCCAAATAATACTTGTGCTAATACTTGTCCTGATACTTGTTGGCCTGAAACTCAAGCTGAATGCGATCCTGATACTTATGCAACATGTCAAGACCCGACATATTGCGGATCATGGTTATGTAGTTAATCAACTACGGGCGCGTTCGTCTAGCGGCCAGGACGTCAGTTCTTCAGACTGGAAACAGTGGTTCGAATCCACTGCGCGCTACAGGTTAAAATTATAACAAAGTGTAGTTGAAGTAAATCCAGAAATATTTTGCCAAATGAACATAAATGATAACTATAAAAAGTATCGAGAAGATACTATAAACATTGAAGGCATTCCTTACCCAATTTATGATGGTGGTTTGAGATTTTTTGAGCAGACAAGAAGAATAAAAAAATGGCCTATCAATAACGGTGATTTAGTTGTTGATGTTGGATGCGGCCATTTACCATTTCCATATGCTACCATATTACTTGACAAAGATATGAAAGATGGCAAAGAAAGGTTTTACTTTCCAATTCCGCATGATGAAAGACAGTTAATAGAAGCTGATATTGAACAAGGATTACCATTTAAAAATAAAGAAATAGACTTTTTGTATTGCAGTCATACACTTGAACACTGCAATGACCCGGGATTTGTAATTAGCGAAATAGAAAGAGTAGCTAAAAGAGGTTTTATAGAAACTCCAAATTTAATATTTGAAATTCTCTTTGGTGGAAATGATGACACTCATAAATGGGTTACAGATTACTGTGAAGATTCTGATGTTTTGAATTTCAGGAAACTTAAGAGAAAAGAATTATCAGCAATTAAAAGAAGAAAAGAATTAGGGAATGTCATTTATAAATTATTTAAGGATAATGAAAAACCTTTTAGGCTTCACCTAACAGCATATTGGAAAAACCAGGATGTTTTCACTGAATGTTTTTTGTGGGAAGATAAAATAAATTTTAATGTTGTTAAAGAGGGGGTGCTTAGCTATTAAGCAACCGGACTAATAATAACAAAAAACTAAAGGAGGCTTTTATGAAAAAGCTAAAATTAAACTTGGAAGACTTGAAAGTTGAGTCTTTTGAAATCAATAATTCTAAAAACATGAAAGGTACCGTTAATGGCAATTTACCACCTCAATGTGATGACAATTCTGGCGGTGGCGGCGGTGGCGGTGGCAGCTTGACAGGAGGGTGTACTTGCTTGGGGAATTCTTGCGGATATAGTAGATGTCCTGAAATGTGTGTATCACAATACACTGATTGTGGTTCATGCCCGACAGAATGCGGTTATCCTTGTGTTTGATTGACAGATAAAATCTTTGGCGCGTTCGTCTAGTGGCTTAGGACGTCCCGTCTTTAGCGGGGAAACAGTGGTTCGAATCCACTGCGCGCTACAAAATTAATAAAATAGTTAAAAATCCAAAGATAAAAACTAATAATAATTGTAAATTACAGTAATTATGAACGAAGAAATTCCAAAACTTAAAGACTCTGTAAAATACTTCAAAAGATTAGCATTACTTATTAAACCTTATTGGGGTAAGCTGCTAAAGGGAATGTCGCTCGGAATTGTTGTCGGGCTTTTAGGTATGATAACTCCATATTTAACTAAACTTTTGATTGATGAAGTTTACCCAACTGAAGATATCAATTTAATGCACGTACTTGTTGGTGGAATTTTAGCGATAAGTATCACAAGTTCGTTAATAGGTGTTATTCAAGGGTACTTCAATTTGTATGTTAATTCAGTGCTTAGTAATTCAACAAGTTTAATGTTCTTTAATCATTTGCAACATCTAAAAGTTAAATTTTTTGATGATCACCGTGTCGGTGAAATAATGGCTAGATTTGGCGACGTAAATCGTTCGCTGAACTCAGTAAACAAAGTTTTACAAACAGTTTTTACGAATGGTATTTATTTATTAATCGCACCGCCGTTTCTCTTTTTACTTCAGTGGAAGTTAGCAATTGTCGCTTTAATTAGTATTCCTTTTACAGTTATAATTATAGCAATAACCGGAAGGTTTATGCGCAAACTGTGGAAAAAGTCTTCAGAAGCATTTGCTGACTTAAATGCCTACCAGGTTGAAATGCTAACCCACATTCGTGCAATAAAATCTATGATTTTGGAAAAACATGTTTATAAAAAAGCTGATGACCAAATTAAAAATGCACTTTCGTTACAATTAAAAGCTGGTGGGTTAGGGCAATTACTTGGTTTATCAAGCGGAATTTTATATGCTTTAAATACTGCTCTTTTTACCTGGTTAGGATGGACTTACATTTTATCCAATGAAATGTCTTTGGGTGATTATATTGCGTTCACTTCATATATTGGATATCTCTATAGACCTATAAGAGAATTTGTAAATCTATTTTCCGAATTCCAGCAATCATCAGTAAATCTCTCGCGTATGTTTGAATATCTTGACAGCCCTGTTGAGCAGCCGACAAATTATATTTTTCAACCTTCGCAAAAAGTAAACAAAAATATTCATGGAAATATTGAATTAAAAAATGTTTGGTTCGGCTATAAGCCTGATGTTCCGGTGTTAAAGGGAGTTGCTTTAAAGATAGAAAAAAAATCAGTCACTACAATTGTTGGTCAAAGTGGCTCGGGTAAAACATCAATTTTAAGGCTTCTTGTTAGTTTTGATCAACCTGAAAAAGGTGAAATTCTATATGATAATTTACCTTCCCACAATTTTTCACTCCAAGATATTAGGAGTCAGATTGCTGTAATCTGGCAAGAGTTTAGCATGTTTAAAGGTTCTATTTGGGATAACCTAACTATGGGTGTTGAAAATCCGGATAGAAAATTAGTTCAAGAAGCTGTTAAACTTACAAGAATGGAAGAACATATTAATTCACTTAAAGAAGGTTTAGAAACTCCGATTGCTGAATGGGGTGCAAGTTTATCTGGTGGGCAAAGGCAAAGATTGGCGATAGCCAGGGCAATTATTAGAAATACACCTATTTTAATTTTAGATGAGGCAACATCCAACATTGATATGAAAACAGAATCGGAAGTATTAAATAATTTGTTTTCAGTGTTCAATGATAAAACATATATCTTTGTTAATCATCGAATTACATCTACTAAATTAGCAGACAAAATATATTTGTTGGATAAAGGTGAAGTAGTTGATTCCGGCTCACATGACGATCTCTATGCAAGAAGTGATTTTTATAAAACAATGTTTGTTGTTGAAAAAGATAAAAAGCATGCAATAATTAAGTCGATAAATAAAAAATGAAAATTGAAACTACAGAGTTGAGTAAAACAAAATCCAACGGAAGTTCAGATTTTATATTGCCGGATGTTGATGTTAAAAAAACTACCGGGATTAGATTTGTATTAAGAGCTGTTAGCTTTACTTTTTTAATTCTATTTATTGCGGCAATTATTGCGTCGGTTGTCATTTTTACTGTTGAAATGGAAATCACACTTGAAGCAAATGGAATTTTGGAACCAACTAAAGTGAAGCAAATACATAGCCCCCAATCAGCTTTAGTTAATGAAGTTCATGTTGAAAGTGGTGATACAGTTAGTACGGGGCAAATACTTGCAATTCTTGATTCAAAAGACTTAAAGCGAAATTTATTTGAAATTGAATCAGAGATAAAAACATTGCAAAATAATCTGAATAGTTTAGTTGCAAATAATCGATTTCAAGAAAGAGAAAACCAGATTTTGTTGAAAAAATCTGAAGCAATGTTAATTAGATCCAAGGCAGCTTTTAGAGAAAGATTATTAGACTATTATCCCGGGGCAGACCCGGATTCAATTTATGAGAATTATGTTCCCGGTTCTCACATTACATTGGATTATGCAATGGCTGAAATAAAATCCGGAGAGTACGAAGTTGAAAATCGTAAACTACAGAAAGAAAAAATTGAGCTGAATAAATATGAAATTGAAAGACTAAAAATAAGTTTGGAAAAATCACTAAGACAGAAGGAAGATGTAGAAGAAAAATTATTGAAAGTTAAGATTACTGCACCGTTAAACGGTGTTGTTTTAACCGAGTATATTCATGAATTAGAAGAAACATTTGTAAATGAAGGCAGTCTTTTGCTGGAAATTTCTGATACAAAAGAATGGAATGCAATTTTATTTGTTAATGAAATTGATGTTCATGAAGTTAAACCGGGAAATAAAGTAAAAATTGAATTACAAGCATTACAAGCTGTTGAAAATATTGAAATGATTGAAGCCTCTGTTATTTCAATAGCAGCAGAACAGAATTTACAAAATGAAAATTATTCTGGGTTTTCGGGGTTGTATCGCGTAACAGCTAAATTAAATATATCTAATCAAGAAAAAATTATTGTAGATAAATTAAAACATGGCTATAATGTTAGCGGATTCATCATTACCGATCATGGTGTAATTTATAAACTACTACTGAAGTATTTTAAGAAATTATAAATATGAATGAAGAATATTATGTTGGTGCGTTCTGTCAACATCCGGGATTTGAGATAAGAAAATTTTTGAATTTTAATACAGGCAAAAATGTAAAAATCGGAGTTGTTGATAGTGGTTGGGACAAAAACCTTGTTGATTCAAGAATTAAAAAAGGAGTTTGTTTTGTGGACCCTGACGATGAACTATCCTTAAAATTATCTGAAATCTATGATGATCAAAACGGACACGGAACATCTTGTACAGATTTAATTTTAAGGCTGGCTCCTGATTCTTCAATTTATCCGATAAAAGTATTTGGTAATCAGATTGAAACCTCAGTCAATATTTTAATTGAAGCTATTAAATGGGCGATTGACGAGGAAATAAAAATCCTAAATTTCAGTCTAGGCACAAAAATAACTGAGGCTTTGGAGCCTCTTTACAAAGCATGCGAATTTGCTCGCAGAAATGGAATGATAATAATTTCTGCCAATACAAATTTGGAAGATGACTATAGTTACCCTGCAATATTTGAAAATTCAATTGGTGTTGAGCAATCCGAGTTTGATAGTGTTTTCGAAATTGTTTATAAAGATGAAGAAGCAATAGAGTGCCAAGCTAAAGGAAGATTTACTGATATACTCGACTTAAATAACTTTAGAAGATTTTCAGCCGGCAATAGTTTTGCTGCACCAGTAGTAACAGGATTAGTTAGCTTATATTTAGAAAACAACCCTAATGCCAATTTAGAAGAAACAAGAGAATTCCTTAAAAACTACTATTCTTTTCTACAAGAAAAAAGCAAATATTTTTCTCTAATCTTTTAAAATAAATTCAATCCTTTCAAGTTTCCCATCTATGTTGGCACGTGGAAAAATACTATAAATTTTACAAAGTAGAGGATAAATGTCAATATTCCAAAGAGTACCAGTTTTATATCCATTTTTAAATGATGGCCCGCTTGCAACAAAAAGTCCGTGCATATCCAAATGATGGTTATCATAACCATGATTCCCTTTAGCGTCTGTTAAATACCAATTACTTGATAAAGAATCTTTAACAATCGACCAACCCATATCCGCAATTAACACCAATTCCGGAATATACGGGTGTTCAGAAAAATGATAATATGAAGGTACATTCTCCTTCTTGTAAACAGTATAATTTTTTTGATGAATTTTTAATTTATTATAAACTTTTTCAGTTTCATCATTTGTATTTATAAAAGCGAAAGGGCCGGAATCTATAATTTGATTTTTTTCTGTATCTATAATTTTATCTAAAAATACGATTCTTTTATTTGAAAGCTCGGTCATACCGTGATCGGAAAGCACGATAATATTTGTACTGTCTGCTATTCCGATTTTTTTTAGGCTGGTTTGTAAATAACCTATCAAACTATCAACTCGCGAAATTGATTGATTAATTTCTTTTGAGTTGGGTCCGTAAGTGTGCCCGTACGAATCTGTATCATGAAAATATAAAGTACTGAATCTTGGTCTTTCTTGTTGAGGTAATTGAAACCATCCCATTAATTCGTCAATTCTTTGACGGTAAGGTTTATTGTGATCGTAACGATTAGAGTGACTAGCCCTTCTTTCATGGTAGGTTATTTCTGAGCCAGGCCAAAAGTAACTGCCAGTCTTAATTCCATGTCTTTCAGCAGTTTCCCAAAAAGCTTCACCCAAATACCACTTACTTTTTCTAGTTTCCGAAGTATCACTTATTTTGTACCAGGCATTATTAACCAGATCAACAAATGTATTTGCAATTATACCGTGATTTTCAGGATACATACCTGTAATTATTGATTGATGATTAGGGAAAGTTTTTGTTGGAAAGGACGAACGTAATGAAGAAGCTTTCACACCCGATTCTATCAATTTATCAATATTAGGTGTTATCCCGCGATCCACATAATCCCATCTAAATCCGTCAAGCGAAACCAATATTGTATATGGTAAGTTTTGTGCAAGTACATTTCCCCAAAAAATAAATATTATAAAGAAATATTTTTTCATTTCAATCCTGAGAGTTTTATGAAGTAATTTATAGAGATTGGATTAAAAATATAGTATTTTTTGACATTTAATTGGCAAAATTGCTTTAGAAATACTGTTAATAAATTATTAAAAAATATTAAATAAATTGTTAAAAAAAGCTATTTTTGTTGTAACAATTTAAAAATTACATTTAATTGTGTTGGGCAAAAAAATAAACCTTACCATAGAATAGACAGAAATCTTATTAACAACATATTAACTTAAGGAGTATAGTATGAACAGTCAGTACAATCGTATTGTTATGTTTATTGTTGCGTTGTTATTTGCTGCAAACAATTTGTTTGCTCAAGCAGGTGCTACTACCGCTGCAATGAACGGTGAAATAGTTGATCAGAATGGTGATGCGTTGCCGGGTGCAAATATTATCGCTGTTCACGAACCATCAGGTACTCAATATGGTACTACTTCTAGAGCTGATGGTAAATTCAACTTATTAGGTGTAAGAGTTGGTGGTCCATATACTGTTACTGCATCATTCGTCGGATATCAATCTCAAAAACAAGAAAACATTAACTTGGCACTTAGCCAAAATTTTAGAATTAACTTTATTTTACCTGAAGAAGCTTTTGAACTTGAAGGTGTAACAATTACTGCAGAGAGAGGTGCGATTTTGTCTGAAGCAAGAACTGGCGCAGCTCAAAACGTATCTTCAAAAAATATTGAATCTCTTCCAACAGTTTCTCGTTCATTTCAAAGCTTTGCTAAATTATCTCCGCAATTTGACGGAACAAGTAGTTCAGCTGCTGGAAGAAACAACAGATATAACAACATCCAAATTGACGGTACACAGTACAATGACTTATTTGGTTTAGGTTCATCAGGTACACCAGGTGGACAAGCAAGTGCAAACCCTATTTCTTTAGATGCTATCAGCGAATTCCAGGTTGTAACTGCTCCTTACGATGTAAGACTTGGTAGTTTTACTGGTGCTGGTATCAATGCTGTTACACGCTCAGGAACAAATAAATGGGAAGGCTCAATTTTCTATTACGGAAGAAATGAAGGTTTAGTCGGTGATGCTGGCTGGATAGATGATGAAGAAGATGCTAAATTTAATGACTTCAAAGAATTTCAAAGTGGTTTTAGAGTTGGCGGTCCAATTCAAAAAGATAAATTATTCTTCTTTGTTAGTGGCGAAATTACAGAAAATGACCAACCTGTAAGAAATGATGCCCTTTCCGGTTCAAACGCTGCAAGGAATCAAGCTCTAATGGATAGATTTGGATCTATTCTTAGAGGTTATGGTATGAATCCTGGAACTTCTGCTGAATTTACAAGACAAAGACCATCTACCAAGTTATTTGCTAGAGTAGATTACAACATTAATAAGAGTAATCACTTGACTTTGAGGCACAACTATGTTGATGCAGAAAGTGATATTATGAATAACAGATCTGGAACATGGAGAGCTGCATTTAGTTCTCATGCTTACAGATTCCAAAGTGAAACAAATTCAACTGTACTTCAATTAAACTCAACTATCGGCAACAATATGTCAAACGAATTAATTTTAGGTTTAACAACAATTCGTGATAAACGTGCTGGTATTACTGAAGATAGACCTGAGATTGAAATTGAAAGAGAAGCAATTCAAATGAGAGCTGGTCCTGACAGATTCTCATCTGCTAACGCATTAGATCAAGATATTTTTGAAATTACAAACAACTTCACATATTTAACTGGTGACCACGTATTGACATTTGGTACACACAATGAATTTTTCTCATTCAAGAACTTATTTATCAGATCATTCTTTGGATATTATGAATTTAGAACTTTAGATGATTTAGAAGCTGGTGTTGCGAGATCATATCAAAGAGCTTTTTCTAGAACAAGTGATCCTCAACAAGCAGCAGAATTTTCTGTAAATCAATTTGGTTTTTATGTACAAGATGAGTGGAGAGTTTCTGACAGATTTAAATTAACTGCTGGCTTAAGAATTGACATTCCTTTCTTGCCTGATACTCCTGAAAGAAATGATTCATTAACAGCTTATTTCCCAAGTTTAAGTACTGACAATGTACCTGATGGAAACTTATTGTTCTCACCAAGACTAGGTTTTAACTACGACTTAACAGGTGACAGATCAACTCAATTGCGTGGTGGTATTGGTATCTTCACTGGCCGTATTCCTTACGTTTGGATGTCAAACAACTACGGTAACACTGGTACATTATACGCAGAAGTACGTGGCGGTGGTGCAGATTTAGAATTCACCGTAGATCCAAATAGAATTCCTGGTGTAGGTAGCCCCGGTACTGGTGCTCCTTCATTTAGATCAGAAGTTGACCTTGTTGATCCTGATTTCAAACTTCCACAAGTTATGAGATTTAACTTAGCTGTTGATCACCAATTGCCAATGGGCTTTGTTGGAACAGCTGAATTCCAATATTCAAAATCAGTAAATGACTTAGTTTATGAAAAATTGAACTTAAACCCACAAGTTAGTACTTCACCAATTGAAAACAGACCTATTTATGGTGGAACTAACAGCGGAAACGGAAACTTCTTTGATGTATTGAATTTAACAAACACCGATGATGCTTTCTCATATACACTTTCATTCCAAGTCCAAAGATACGTTCCATTAGGTCTTTCAGTAAATGCTGCTTACACATATGGTGTATCTGAAGATGTTAACAGTGTTACTTCTTCTCAAGCTAGATCACAAATGAGATACAATCCTATTTTTGCTGACCCTAACAATCCTGAAAAAACAAGATCAGCATTCGATTTAGGTCATAGAATTTTCACTTCTTTAACTTATACTCAAGAATTCTTTAAAGATGCTCCAACATCATTCTCAGTATTCTATAATGGTCAGTCAGGTGGTAGAATTTCTTTTACAGTTGACGGTGACGTAAACAGAGATGGATTCGATTCAAACGATTTATTCTATATTCCAGCTAACAGAAACGAAATATTGTTAGGTGAAATTGATAATGGTGCTTATGTAGCTGACGAAGAAATGTATACAAACTTATTCGGTTTTATTGCTAACAACGAATATTTGAATGACAATAAAGGTAGTGTAGCAGAAAGAAATGGGTCACGAGATCCTTGGCAAGATGTTTTTGATGTTAGAGTTGCTCAAGTGGTTCCTGACTTCTTAGGATTAGGTGAATTCCAATTTACTCTTGATATCTTAAACTTCCTTAACTTAATAGACAGTGAAAAAGGACATATCCAAAATACTTCATTTGGTGCTTTAGAAATAGTTGATTACGAAGGAACAGACCCTGCAACTGGTAGACCAGTTTATTCCTATGGTGGTGATGCAGATGATACTCCTTGGTCAGAATCAGATGTTTCTTCAAGATATAGAATTCAATTAGGTATTAGATATACTCTTAGATAATTTTAAGATTGTCAAGTAGTAAAAACCCCCGAACATCGGGGGTTTTTTTATTTTAAGGAAAAGTAAGTTTATTGGTAATTAACGAACTGAGTCGGGAAGTCATAATCAGCTTCACGAACAGCTTTAATAACTGATTGCAGATCATCTTTTTTTGCACCCTGTACACGAATTTTTTCATCCATGATTTGAGTATTTACTTTCAGCTTTAGTTCTTTTATCATTTTTGTAATTTTTTTTGCGTTTTCTTTATCAATACCTGTTATTAAATTTATCGTTTGTTTCAACCTTCCGCCTGCCGCAGGCTCCGGTTCACTATATTTTAATGCCTTTATTGATAAACCCCTTTTAATGAATTTCGATTGAATTATATCAATACTTTGTTTTCTTGAATATTCGTCCTTTGTGTTAATGTTTATTAGTTTATCATTTTTGTTTAATTCACAAATTGTGTTAGAATTTTTTAAGTCATAACGTTGAGAAATTTCTTTGATTGCTTGATTCAATGCATTGTCAACTTCCTGTAGGTCAACTTCGGAAACTATGTCAAAAGAAGAATTGCTAGCCATTTTACCTCTATTTTATTAAGTTTAATTGGGCACATAGTATTTACAAATAATGTCTTTTATCTTAAATGAAGCTTATTGCTGGCTACATTATGCCCATATTTTTTTTATTAAAATTAACAAAAAAATGATTTTCTTACTTGGTAAATTATAAGTATGTTATAATTTGTTTAATGTGGATTAGGGTATATTTTCTTGACTATTAAGTATGAATTTATTAAATACACTTCAATGAATTTATAAATAAAAGTTTGTAAATTATTTCTAAACAAAAACTTCCGAGGAGGGTTGCTAATGAAAAAACTTTTAACTGTTGTACTATTGTTACTACTTACTGTTTCAACACAAGCGCAATTAGCGAAAGATAGTTGGGCTTTTGGTTTTGGTTTCTCATACCCGAGATATCAAAGCTCTAACTTGGTGCCATCAATGTCTAATTATGGTGCTTATCTAGAAGTAAAAAGAAGTTTGTCAGAACATATTGCATTAAGAGGACAAGCTAAGTTTTCACATCTTGAAGGCAAAAGACCAGGTAGAGTAGGAGATAATGTGACTGGTACTACAACAACTACTGATCTTATCTCCGGTAATTTTGATTTGATTTATACTTTTGTCCCGTGTGAACCCGTTTCTCCGTATTTTCATATTGGTATTGGTGCAGCTTTTCAAAGTCTAGATAATCAATTTAATACCACAATTGATGATACTAAAATTGATGGTCAAATTAGCACAGGATTTGGTGTTGATTGGAACTTAGATGATGAATGGAAAATTAAAACAGAATTGACTTACTATTCATACAATTCTTCAGAATTAGATGGACATAACGCATTAAGTGATGGTGGTGGGCTTTTTGGTAATGGTAAAGACTCCTACGTAACACTTGACCTTGGTTTGCTTTATTTCTTTGACAAAGGTGAGCCTTCAAAATTATGTCAATTATATGATGGCGTAAGAATTGAATACGAACCAATTGATTATGAAAGAGTTGAAAACATTGTTAAGAAAAATATTCCACGTGAAGTAGTTAAAGAAGTTGTTGTTGAAAAACCTGTTGAGAAAAAACAAAATTGGGTATTAGTTGGACTGAATTTCGCATTTGCTAGTTCAAAATTAAATGATGAAGCTTTCCCAGTATTGTTCCACAACTTAATGGTACTATTACAAAATCCTGACCTTAAAGTAGAAATTGGTGGCCATACTGATAACGTTGGTTCAGAAAAGAACAATACCAAATTATCTATTGAAAGAGCTGAAACAGTTAAGAAATACTTAGTTGCTCGTGGTGTTTCTGCTGACAGATTAACTGTTAAAGGTTATGGCGAATCAATGCCGGTTGCTGATAACAAAACTGCTGAAGGAAGAGCTCTTAACAGAAGAATTGAATTCAAAGTTAAATAAAAACTTATTTGAATTTTTTCAAAAAGGCTGCTGAATAAGCGGCCTTTTTTATTTTAAAACTCTTGTCTTTTCAATTAATTTAATCTACATTTGAAACCAAAATATTCCTTTAACTTTATCCGGGAGATAAATAAGGATTGAAAACAAATTTCAAAAATTAAAGAGGACCTCTGCGACGAAAGTCAAGGAGGATTTTTTGTATATGGAAATAAAAGCAACTATAATTGATGAAGAAGGTTTGAACCGAACCGTTACAAGACTTGCACATGAAATACTTGAAAGAAACAAAGGTTCAGAAAATTTAGTAGTACTTGGGATGAGAACACGTGGCGAATTCCTTGCTCAAAGAATTCATAAAAAAATTATGGAAATTGAGAATAAAGAAATACCACTCGGAGTTCTTGATATCACTTTATACCGTGATGATTTCAGAACAAGATTAAAACAACCTGAAGTATCAACAACCAATATTACTTTTGATCTAAACGAAAAAAATGTCGTTCTTGTTGATGATGTACTTTATACAGGCAGAACAATTAGGGCCGCTTTAGATGCAGTTATGGATATTGGTCGTCCCAGCACAGTTCAGTTTTGCACATTGGTTGACCGCGGACACCGTGAACTACCAGTTAAAGCAGACTTTATAGGAAAGAATATTCCTACCTCATTTAATGAAGAAGTAAAAGTTAAAATGAAAGAAATTGACGGTGAAGACGCTGTCTACTTAGTGGAAATTAAAAAAGAAAATAATGAGAGTTAAATTATGCCGTTATCTAGTAAACATTTATTAGGTTTATCTGGAGTTCCTAAAGAGGATATTCAACTTATCCTTGATACCGCAGTTACCTTTCGGGAAATCCTTGAAAGGCCTATCAAAAAAGTCCCCACTTTAAAAGGAAAAACAATTGTAAATTTATTTTTCGAGAATTCAACAAGAACCAGAATATCATTTGAACTTGCTCAGAAAAGGCTTTCTGCTGACACAGTGAATTTTACAACTTCGTCTAGTAGTACCAAAAAAGGAGAAACATTTAAAGATACCGTCCTCAACATTGAAGCAATGAAAATCGATATGATTGTGGTCAGGCATCAGTCGGCTGGTGTTCCGCAATTTTTAACAAAAATTTCTAACGCGAGTATTATCAATGCTGGCGATGGAAGGCATGAGCACCCAACTCAGGCTTTGCTTGATATGTACTCGATTAAAGAAAAGATTGGTAAAATTGATGGACTCAAAGTTTGTATAGTTGGAGATATTGCTCACAGCCGTGTTGCAATTTCAAACATTGCCGGTTTAATTTCAATGGGGGCTAAAGTTTCAGTATGTGGACCTGCAACGATGATTCCAAAAAGCATTGAATCACTTGGAGTAACAGTTCATCATGATATAAACAAAGCAATTGCTGAAAATGATGTGCTCAATATTCTTCGCATACAGCTTGAAAGAAAGGCCGGAACAAATATTCCATCATTAAGAGAATATCACAATTACTTTGGTGTAACTGAAGAAAGGTTAGAAAAAAATAACAAAGATATTTTAATACTTCATCCGGGCCCAATTAACAGAGGAGTTGAGATTTCTTCTGAAGTAGCTGATGGACCTTATCAAGTTATTTTAGATCAAGTAACAAATGGTGTTGCAGTCAGAATGGCTGTTCTTTATCTATTAGGAACAATGAATTAAAACTAAAGGTGTTAAATGAAAATTGCTATTAAAGGATTAAAAATTCTAAATCCTCAGCAAGACCTTAATATAAAAGGGGATTTGTTGATTGAAGATGGAATAATTAAAAAAGTTGGTGACTTAACTGATGAAGAGTTGTCTGGTGCAAAAATATACGAACTTGATAACCATTACTGTGTACCCGGACTTTTTGATATGCATGTGCATTTGAGAGAACCTGGCAGAGAAGATGAAGAAACAGTTGAAACCGGTTGTAATGCTGCAGCAAACGGCGGATTCACTGCCATAGCTTGCATGCCGAATACAAGTCCTAATGCTGATTCATCTGAAGTTGTAAGATATATAAAAGATCAAGCCGCAAATCATTTGGTAAATGTTTATCCGATTGGAGCAGTAACTGTTGAAAGAAAAGGAGAAAACCTTGCACCCATAGCAGAAATGTTTGATGCAGGTGCTGTAGGTTTTTCAGATGATGGTGTTGCTGTTAAGTCTGCTGGAATTTTGAAAAGTGCAATGGAATACACAAAAATGTACGATGCGCCAATTATTGAACACTGTGAAGATGAGTCTTTGTCAGACGGGCATATGAATGAAAGTGCAGTTTCAACCCTTTTAGGTATTCCACCTTTACCGAGTGTATCAGAAGATTTGATTGTTATGCGTGATATTCTTATTGCCGAATATGTTGGCGCAAGAGTTCACATTGCACATATTAGTTCAAAAAATGCAGTAGATTTAGTTAGGCAAGCAAAGAAAAAGGGAATTCAAGTAACAGCTGAAGTAACACCTCATCACTTTACTTTAACAGATGAATCTTTGAAAACTTACGACACAAACTATAAGATGAATCCGCCATTAAGAGAAGAGAAAGATGTTGAAGCAATGATAGAGGGCTTAAAAGATGGAACGATTGATTGTATCGCAAGTGACCACGCTCCGCATTCATCTGAAGAAAAAGAATTTGAGTTTATATATGCTCCTAACGGAATTTTAGGATTAGAAACTCAGCTTGGAATAGCGCTCACTGAGCTTTATCATAAAAAAGTATTAACTATGGAACAAATGGTTGAAAAGCTTTCAATCAATCCAAGGAAGATATTAAATATTCCAATTCCTGAAATTAAAGAAGGCGAAAAAGCAGATCTTACTATTTTTGATGCTGATGCTGTCTGGACAGTAGATTTAAAAAAGCAAAAAAGTAAATCAAAAAATTCTCCTTTCGATAAAAAACTCTTAACTGGAAAACAGACCGCTACGATTTGTAATCAAAAAATGTTTATCGATAATGAGTTTATGGATATATAAATTACGACTCACGACTGTACACTTTATTAGACATTTTTTTGAAAGGGACTAAATAAAGTCCCTTTTTAAATGAATTTTACCCAATTTCTATTTGGCACTCTGTTTGAATTTATTGTTATAAATTTTAATGGAGGCTGAAAATGTTAAAGAAAATAATTACCCCGCTTATTTTAATAGTAGTAGTTGGATTTTACGGTTGCGATGATGACAGATATATTGACACTACTCCTCCTGCACCGCCAGTAAATGTAGACACATATGTTGCTGATGGAGAAGTAGAAATAATTTGGGATCACAATAGAGAATCAGACCTTGCCGGATACAACATTTATTATAGTTACGCTTACAACGATCCTTATACTCTGATAGGCAGCACTGGCAGTAATGTTAACAGATTTGTTGATTTTGATGTAAACAATGGTGTAAAGTACTACTATGCAGTAGCAGCTTATGACTTAAATGGAAATGAAAGTGAATTAAGTTATGATGAAGTTTATGGCGTACCAAGACCGGAAGGAATGAATCAATCAGTATTCGATTATATTAAGTTCCCGGCTTCTGCAGGCTATGATTTTAGTGAATATCAAATAGGTTCTTACAATGAAGTTACAGATGATTATTCTGCAGATTTCTTTTTCGAAAACTTTGAAGGTACGTTTTATCTAAACGTTTGGGATGATAGTGATATTCAAAGTATGGGCAGCACAAATAATATTTATGATATTATTTATGCACCGTTAACCGGTTGGGTACCACTCGTAGAAGGAGAAAATGTAAAATACATTGAAGCAAGAGTTGGTCACACATATGTAGTTTATACTTGGGACAATCACTTTGCCAAAGTAAGAATAAACGCCATAACAAATGAAAGAGTAATTTTTGATTGGGCTTACCAGTTAATTGAAGGAGAAAGACAATTAAAAACAAATACGAAAACCAAAAGAGATGAACTTCCAAAAGAAATAATCAAAAATAGATAATTGCCCCTCGCATTTCTACTTGACCAGCATGCCGGATTTTACGGCATGCTTTTTTTATCTTATTTGATTATTTTCAGAAAGATAATATGAAACCTCTATTCAAAATATTTCCATGCTTGTTAATACTTTTTGTCACCAGTGTTTTTGGGCAGATTAATAATTTAATGGATACAAAATCAATTAATACTTTAGATAATCAAGCTCAAGAGGTTTTAAAACTCTTTGAAGAAGGTGTAAATGAAGGGGAAGTAAAAAAGTTTTCCACTTATTTTAATGATGAAACTTATGTGAGCCTTAAAAGTTCTGTAAGTGGAACATTTAGCTCAAACCAATTATATCATATTATTCAAGATTATTTTAATGTGTATCACCCCTATAGTTTTAGGCTGACAAACATTATTACAAATACAAAATTTCCTTATGCCACTGGTGAAATGAATTACAGCTATCATTCAATTAAAGGTAAAGCAAAAGTATATATCTCTTTAGATTATTTAAAAGATAGCTGGCGAATCGTTCAAATTTCAATTCAATAATGAAATGACAAAACTATTTAACCTCTCCCGCAAATTTTACACTATCGTAACAATTTTTTTTGTGACAACAATTATTGCCCTTGGTTTACTTTCCCCTATAATTTTGAATTCTTATGAAGAAAATTGGGAGGAAAGATTAGCAGAAAAAATTGATGAAATTGAAGAGAGAGTAAAATCTAAATTTGCACAAAAAGAAAAGTTTGTTGTTGAAAAAAGTAATTCAGTTGAAAAAGAGATTCAAACAATATTAAGTGAAAGAGAAAGCTCCCACTTATTTGAATATTTTAAGAATTATCATGCTGTAGAAAATGAAATTCTTTTAATCGTTAATAAAGATAACGAATTGCTGGCTTGGTCAGTAAATGGAGTCTCTTTTAATTTTGATTTATTAGAAAATAATTCTCTTACTTTTATCGAGTTAGATTTATTCACATTTCTCGCTGCGAGGAAAAAAATTGACGAATTTCATGATTTAATTTTTTTACTGCCGATGGAGAAAAACTATTTTCTATCAAACGATTTTTATGAAAAAATCAGTTTCACGGAATCATTAGTCAATAGTTTTAGTACTCCATTTCAAATTAATTATTTCAGCAATAATGGTTTTTCTGTTGATGGTAGAAATCACTCGTTTTACCTGATTAGTAGTGAAGGTGAAAAAATTGGTGCAGTTACTTTTAGAAAACCTTCCCTAAATTCTGAATTACTAAATGTGTCAGATTTTGTTATTGAGTTGCAGCTAGTATTTACAATAATGTTATTACTGGTTTTGAGTATCCTGTATTTTTCCTATTTCAAAAAATATAATAATGATTTACTCAAACTCGCTTCAGTAATAACCTACTTTGTTTGTCTGAGATTTATTTTATTCTTTCTTAAAATACCGGCAAAATTTTTTGATAATGATTTAATCAATCCATCTTATTTTTCTTCAACCTTTGCGTTTGGGATAGTCAAGTCTCCGCTTGAATTTTTTATTTCTGTTTTTTTAATCCTGTTGATTGCGTTAAGTCTTTATAATTATGCAATAAAAAATTTGTTAAAAACAAATTCACACTCATCAAACTGGACTAAATTCTTTGTAACATTTGTTGCATGTTTATCATTATACTTACTCACACTTAGGGGTTTGGGAGCAACTGTTCGCAGCGTTATTTATGATTCTTCAATTGCATTTTTTAAGAATCCTCAATTACTGCCTGATAATCCCACTATATTTATGCACTTAAGTGTATTAATGGTTAGTGTATCAATTATAATTTTTTGCTTGGTAATGTTAATTGCAATTTTCAACAGCTTACCGAAAAATATAAATCGAAAAAACTTATTAGTTTTTTTCCTCTTTTTTGTCGCACTACAATTTTTAGGTTATGCATATGATGAACTGCAGAATTTGCCGCAAGGTACGCCATTTATTAGAAGTATTTTTATAACAATTTCTGTTCTTTTACTAATTAGCCATGTTTACTTTCCCAAACGTAAATTAAGTAATTACATTTATTTCCTATTCTTTGCTTCTTTTATTTCAATAAATTTATTAAAGCATTACAACTCGGAAATTGAAAAAGATTCATTAAAAATAATTGCAAATAGTTTGAATAGGCCAAATGAAGGAATTGTAAAATTTAATGTAGATGCTGCAATTTCAAATGAAATTAATAATCCGGATTTGATTGATAAACTTAAGTCTGGCTACTCGAATTTAAATTCGGAAGCTTTCAAGATTTTTGTTAATAGTGGAATAGCAAGAGTAGCAAATAAATCTTTTGTTTTAGTTCAAAACTCTGTCGGGCAGAATGTCGGCGAATTTAAATTTCCAAATAATAGTTCTACTACAAGTATTTTTGCACAAAAAAATTTTTACACACAACGGCAAACAGTGACGGAAGCTAATCAGATACTAGGTTATTTAGTTATTGGAGCTTCTCTCGAAAATAATAAAATAGAAAATTCATTCGAAAGTATTTTTTTCACTCATCCAAATTCATTGTCGCAGTTGGTCCTCGATTTAGATAAGATATCAACTTTTATTTTTGAAAACGATGAACTAGTATCTCGTCACGGTGAATATATTCTTAATGATAAAAACTATTATTTAATCAAAAATTCAATTGCAAATTCATCTGACTCGTTTGTTACTATAGATAATAATGGAAAATTGTTTTTAACCTACGTGCTAAAAAATGAAAATCAAGACCGATTAATTAGTGTGTCATTGCATGAAAAAGACTTAGCCTGGAATCTGTATGACTTTTTTAAAGTCTTTTTTATACATTCGCTATTGATATTATTAGTGATTCTAGGTTTTGTAACATTTCAAATAGGCAAGTACCGTAAAATCAATTTCACGTTTAGATTTCAGTTGCTGACCGCATTTTTAATTATTGCAATTATTCCATTGATTTTTCTTGCAAATTATTTTCGTGAACTTACCGACGATAAAAACAACTACGCACTGAATTATAAATTAGGTAAGCGTGCTGCCCGGATTGAAAAATACGTTTCAGATTACTACTCGGGGTCTAATATCGATTTGAAGAATATTTTTCGAAAAGCTAATAATGATCTGGGAATAGATTTTACTGTATTCCGAAATAATGAATTAGTTTTTACTTCTTTGGGGAATATTTATAACGTTGGTTTATTACCAAATTTAATTAACCCGGAAGTTTTATATCAGTTGGAAATCCTAAAATATAAAGAACATGTAGTTGAAGAGAAGATAGAAAATTTCGTTTTCAATTCACTTTATTATAAATCTAAAATACTAGGTGACGATTATATCATTAAAGTGAACAATGCTTTCAATAATATTCTTTTACCACTTTCAGCAATTGAACTGGATACTTTCCTATTTGGCAGTTATTCTCTCGCAGTAATATTGATAGTAATTATCAGTACCTTGTTGGCAAGCCAGATTTCACAACCAATCAGAAAATTAACAAATGCAACGAAGTCCTTAGCAAGTGGTGATTTAAATGTTAAAGTGGAAGAAAATTATCAAGGTGAAGTTAGAGATTTAGTTCACGGTTTTAATAACATGGTTAGTGAACTGAAGAAAAATCAAGTTGCAATTACCGATCTTGAAAGGGAAATGGCTTGGAAAGAAATGGCCAGACAAGTTGCACACGAAATCAAAAATCCGTTAACCCCAATGAAATTGGCCGTCCAACAATTAATCGCAGTTTACGATGATAAATCGAAAAAATTTGATGAAGTTTTTAAGAAAGTCACTGGAACTGTAATCGGTCAAATAGATACTTTAACAAACATAGCTTCAGAATTCTCTGCCTTTGCAAGAATGCCTAATATCAAAATGGAAAGAGTTTCAATTTATGATGTGATTAAAAAAGTCAGCGATTTATTCATTGATGAAAAAATTAAAATCAGAATTGAAAATATAAATCAATCTATAACTGTAATTGCTGATAAAGACCAGTTAAATAGAGTATTTATTAACTTGATTAGAAATGCAATACAAGCTTCAGCAAAGAATATTGAAATAAATTATAAAGAAAATGAAGTCCATCATTTAATCTTTATTAAAGACGATGGAACAGGGATCAAACCTGAAATTGCAAACAAGATTTTTGATAAGAACTTCACAACAAAAAATAGAGGCATGGGGCTAGGCTTAAACATGGCTAAAAATTTTATGAATTCTATTGGCGGAGCAATTGAGCTTGTCGAAACATCTGAAAAAGGAACTATATTGCAATTAAAATTCAATAAATAATGTCATTAACTCCTGATCAACAAAAAGCACTCAATTATAAAAAACACATTGCTGTAACAGCAAATGCTGGCAGTGGTAAAACATTTGTGCTATCTAAACGTTTTGTCGAAATTGCCTTAGACAATGAAACAAAACTCAATAATATTGTAGCGATCACCTTTACAGATAAAGCTGCTGGTGAACTTTACACTAAAATTCATAAAGAAATTAATGAACGAATTTCATCTGAAAAGGATGAAGAAAAATTAAAAAAATACGAGAGAATGAGGCGTCAATTAATCTCTGCAAATATTTCTACCATCCATTCATTTTGTATCAGTCTATTAAAAGAGTTTTCACCTGAAGCAAATCTCGATGCAAATTTTACACCGATTGACCAAGAAACTGCTGACGAACTTTCCTCTTTTGCCATTGAAGAAACAATAAATGAAATGTTGAACAGCGAAGAACCGGAAAGTCTGAAAGAATTAATGAGGTTATTTGGTTCAAAGAAAAATATGATCGAACAGCTGAAAACAATTTTAGCAAAAAGGAAATTGTTAGAAAGCAGTGATGGTATTTTGCGTAATGAAACTAAATATTACGATGAATTATTTGTAAATGAATTTGAAGAAATATTTTCGAATAAACTGGATGATTTGTTAGAAGCTATTGAATTGGTTAATTCAAAAGTTTTGGATAGTGATTCACAAAATGATTTAGCGCTGAAAGTTGAATATATTTTCGATAAAGAAAATCGAACTGTAGCTAAAAAAATATTTTCTACATTTCAAATTCTTTCAAAAATATTAACAAAAGGTAAATTAAGACAAAGGGGATATCTCAGCAAAAAAGAAGCTGCCAATTTTGAAAACGAAATAAGAATAATTGAAGATTCTTTTTCTTGGGTAAGTTTTTTTGATTTACCTGAAGATTACAATCAATCACTAAATAAAATGCTGCTGTTAAAAAACAAGTTGCTCACTTTTTACAAATTAATTGAAACTAAATATGAAGACCTAAAATTTGAAGAAGGTTATCTCGATTTTGAGGATATACTTTTATTCACAAAAAGAATTTTATCGAATGAATATGTTCTTAAAAAGCTCTCCGAAAAATATAAATATATAATGATTGATGAGTTTCAAGATACGGACGACCTTCAATATAAAATTTTTATGCCGATACTTGATGATTTAGAGAAGGGGAATTTATTTGTAGTTGGAGATGAAAAGCAAAGTATATATATGTTCCGTGACGCAGAACTTGAAGTTTTCGAAAACACGAAAAAGGAATTCAAATACACTCCTGAAAGGTCTCAGGTAGTTACTTTACCACACAGTTTTAGAATGTATCCACAAGTTGCAGCTTTTGTTAATAGCATATTTGATAGATTGTTTGCTGAAAGTAATCCTAAGTTTAATGAAGTTAAACCGCAAAAATTAATCTGTACAAAAGATATTAGCGAAGAGGGAGGTGTAGAACTTTTATTTGCTTGGAAAGAAAAAGAAGTTAGTGAAAGTGAACTAGTGGTAAAA
>JANQIV010000022.1 GCA_028282005.1 Melioribacteraceae bacterium
GGAAGTTTTTGATTCAATTGGCAAATTAATTGTTACGCTGGTTGATGAAAAACAATTGGCTGGAATTTATTCATATAACTTCACTGCTGATGGTTTACCCAGCGGAATATATATTTACAGACTGACAACAGATAATTTTGTTGAAACAAAAAAGATGCAACTAATAAAATAGAATCTTAAAAAAGACAGATGATTTTTATGAATTGTCTCTAATTTCAGCACTTGCATTAAGGTAGTTTGCGGACTATATTTTGGCACCACAAATGAGGTCTGCAAACTATTTCTATGAAGTTGAAATTACAGTTCTTATTATTCACTTTTATAGTTATTCTTTTTTTTGTCGCGCCGGAAACTACCGCACATGATTTTACAGTAAAGTCTTATAGACATGAAGACGGGTTACCTAGTTTGAGAATCAATGATGGGCTGCAAGATGATATCGGTTTACTTTGGTTTGCTTCTGATAAAGGAATCTTTACTTATGATGGGTATGAATGGGAAGTAAAGTATTCATCAGAAAAAGCAGACGAACCTCGCCGTAGAAAAATTTTAAAGGATGAAAAAGGTAAAATCTGGGCTTTGCCGATAAATTGGCAAGACAGCATAATATATTATGATGGTGAGATGTGGGAAGGCCTACCGCCAATAGGGGAATTAACTGATCAATTTGTAAATCAAATCACCTTGGATGTAAAATATAACGATGACCAATTTGAAGTTTTTGTGGGGACACAGGAAAGTGGAATTTTCTTGTTTAAAAATGGGAGATGGCTTAGTCTAAGTTTGCAAGTTTCAACAGCATTAACAAAAATAAATCACATAAAATTTTTTAAGGAAAAGCTTTACATAGCTTCTGAGACGGGATTCTATGTTTATGACACCGGCGAAGAAAAACTGAATTTTACAAAACTCGTTTCAAAAAACATTCTCCAATTTTGTTTTGATGAATCAGCACAGTCTGGAATTGAATATCCAAAAATTTGGTTGCTTGGGGATAATTGGCTAGGTTGTTTGCAAAATGAGGAATTGATAATCCTTTCAGATAAAATAGATTTTATAAGTTTTGAGGTTAATAAAATTATTCATGATAACGACTATTTGTACATTGCTACCAAACAGCATCTTTCGTTAGTGAATAAATTAAGCGGTAAGCAAAGTTTTATTGATAAAGATAAATTTTATGCAAGCGACGGTGCTAATTCAGTTTTTGTTGACTTTGAAAAGAATATATGGATATCAAACAACCGGGGGATTCACAAAGTAAGAAAATCCTTTTTCAACAATTTTGATGACTCTGACGGCCTGCTGGAAAAGGAAGTGACAGCAATAGAGTTTTTTGATGATGGGACAATGCTTCTAGGTCATAACAGTGGTTTAAGTCTCATTGACAAAGGAAATGTTAAAACATTTAATTTTATGGATAATTTGTCTATCAAAGAAAGTCACACAAGAGTTTTGTCGGTAGATCACAAAACAAACGGCAACATACTTTTTACGTCACAATCCTATGGTTTGGGTACAATTGATTCAAACGGCAAGATCGGATGGTATCGATTACCTGATGAAAATTACAACTATTTTTCAGTTCACCGGGATGCACAAAACAGAATTTGGGTAAGCTGCCAATTCGATCTCTACGAATTAGCGAATGGATATTTGGAAAAAAGTAATCTTATTGGGGAGGAGTTTTTTGATGAAAAAGATTGGATTAGAATAATAAACTCTACTAGAAACGGTTCATTGCTTTTAGGTACGTCTTCGTATGGAATAATAAAAATTGAGGAAGGCAATAGAAAAATAATTAGATCTGAGTTTTCAAACGGTAACGAGATTTTTTCGATTTATGAAAATCGAGATGGTGATATTTTAGTTGGTACTTTGGATGGACTTTATATAGTTGAAGGTGATAAATTGGTAAAGTTTGGTAAAAGAGATTTTCAAATTGACCAGCCTGTATTTTTTATTCAGCCTGATTCTGACGATAATTTATGGTTTGGTCTGGATAACGGAGTAATAAAATGGGATGGTGAAAGCTACTACAAATATACCACTAACGACGGTTTGGCCGGTCCCGAAACAAATAGGGCAGCAGGAAAAGTTGACGGGGAAGGTAATTTTTGGATCGGTACAAATAATGGGTTATCGCGCTATTCCGATAATGATCTTGAAAATTATGCTAAACCACGTTTGGAGTTTTTGTCTATTGAATCTGAAAACGACGAAAGATATCAATTAAATTCTGATATAAAATTTAAAAGCAGAGTTAATTCTCTAAATATTCATTTTAAGGGTATTTCGTTTATTGATGAAAAACAAAATACGAACAAAATAAGATTGGTAAACATTGACAATAATGAAGAAAAAGTTTTTTATTCGACCAGCAATGAAATAATAATTGATGATTTTGAGACTGGCAAGTTCTTGATTTTTTTGAGCACACAAAATGCAAACGGGCTTTGGAGTGATGAAGTAAAAAGTTCAATTATTTCTAACCCCAAAATTTCTTACAGTTCTTTGTTTTTATATTCTTCTATTGGCATCGCTATTATGGTTACTTTTTTGTCGATAATGAGAATTCGAAAGCGTTTATTAATTAATGAAATCAATAATGACGCGATTGCTGAAGATGAAAATGATAAGTATGACAACCCAAAAGTTGTTAAGTTAAAAACTTTGCTTGAAGACGAAAAGATTTATCTAAATCCGGATTTATCTTTAAGTAATCTTGCTACATCTCTAAACACCAATAAAACCAATTTGTCAAAATTAATAAATAGCAATTACGGACAAAATTTTAATAACCTCATAAATTCATACAGGGTAAAAGAAGCAAAAAAAATGTTGGCTGATCCGGAATATCATAATTACACAATTGAAGCAATAGCCGAGATGACAGGGTTTAAGTCAAAATCGGCATTTCATAAAGCTTTCAAAGAATTCTCCGATCAAACTCCTTATCAATTTAAAAAACAAAAAATAAACTCTTAAAAACTAATGTAATTTGAAAGAATCTGCACTTTCCCCGAAAGAATCCGCACTTTTTGCAAGATTCAGTACTTTTTGCTAATTGTTCACAACAACAAAGAAGTGTTTTTGATACCATCTCTCTTTTTATTGTAATACGTGTTTTCATATCAATTTCTTAATTCGAAAGAAATCTCTAGTAAAATAAAAAAAGCCAAAATAGGGTGGAGGAAAGTTAAATGAGCTATTTATACAGAATACCTTTAATCGCAATATTTGTTGTACTCTTTAATTTTTCTTTAGCCCAAACATGGAGTGGGCAGACAAGTAATTTTGGATCAATTGCTTTGAATGATGTTGCAATGATAGATGCGAACACTGGTTACATTGTTGGTAATAGTGGTGCCATTCAAAAAACTACAAACGGCGGAAGCACTTGGATTGGTCAATCTACACCGGGAACCGCAACAATGCATTCAGTTTCTTTTAGTGATGCTAACAATGGTACCGCGGTTGGTGCAAGTGGAACCATCTATCGCACAACTAATGGAGGAACAAACTGGTCATCGCAAACCAGTGGTGTTTCAATATTACTCTTGGGTGTTTCCTTTACAGATGTAAATAATGGAACAGCTGTTGGTCAAAGTGGAACAATTATTAGAACAACAAATGGTTCAACCTGGTCGAGTCAAACTAGCGGAGTTTCCACGTGGTTATCTGATGTACATTTTACAGACGCAAATACAGGAACAGCTGTTGGTGAAGGGGGTAAGATTTTAAGAACAACAAATGGTTCATCTTGGTCGAGTCAAACCAGTGGAACTACAAATTGGCTGCAAGGAGTCTATTTTGTTGATGCAAACACAGGATACGCGGTTGGCGAAAGCGGTACTGTATTGAAAACCACAAACGGTGGAACAAACTGGTCATCGCAAACAAGCGGTGTCTCCGTTTGGCTGCAAGCTGTTTATTTTATTGATGCAAACGGAGGGGTCGCAGTCGGAGAAAACGGAACTATTATTACGACTGAGAATGGCGGATCAAACTGGACAACCAACACAAGCGGTACTTCAAATTGGTTATATGGAGTTTCCTTTTCCGATGAAGACACAGGAACAGCTGTTGGACTTAGTGGAACAATACGAAGAACTACAAATGCTGCTCTTCCTGTAGAACTTACTTCATTTACGGCTTTAATTAATGAGAACAATTCTGTAGAGCTTAATTGGGAAACCGCAACAGAAATAAATAATTACGGATTCGAAATTGAAAAATCCTATCCAGGTCCCGTATCTCTCAATGAAGGCGATTCGTATGAGGGATCGCCTTCTTTAAAAGAATGGGAAAAGATTGGTTTCGTGAAAGGTAACGGTAATAGTAATTCTCCAAAAAGCTATAATTTTACGGATAAAGAATTACCCGAAGGCAAAGTTTTATACAGATTAAAGCAAATTGATTATGATGGTACATTTGAATATTCTAATGTTTTAGAGGTATCATCAACTCAATCAATTCCAGGTGAATTTGTATTGAATCAAAATTACCCTAATCCTTTTAATCCTACTACAGCTATCAGCTATCAGCTTTCTGTAGAGAGCCGAACAAAACTTGAAATTTTCGATCCTTTAGGTCGGCTAGTCTCAACCTTGGTTGATGAAAAGCAGTCAGCCGGAAGTTATTCATATAATTTCAATGCCGGCAATTCGCCAAGCGGAATTTATATTTATAGATTAACTTCAGAAAATTTTTCCGAAACAAAAAAAATGTTATTCATCAAATAATTTTGATGTCTAATATACTTTGCTGATAACCTATTGTATAGCTAAACTAAAAACGGTATATTAAAAAGACACCACATCCGGCATCTTTTCATATTTTTTTGGGAAATTGAAATGAGGCTTGCCATGAAAACTTTTTTAAAGTTTACCCTTTTATTTTTTACAATAGCCCTTAATAACTTATCACAGACTTGGCAGAACATTGGCCCCGGCGCTGGGAGCGATCTAAAATCTATTGCCATCCATCCGGAAAACCCGGATATCGTTTACATAGGTGGTGATATTGAAGGAATATTTAAAACCACAAACGGCGGGCAAACATGGCAAAATGTAAACGGAAACTTAGTCAAAGATTACAGTACTCCCGATGTTTATTGGGTGCAGGAAATTGTTTTTGATCCTTCAGATCAATCATACCAAACACTTTACAGTTGTACAACAATAGGCTTATTCAGAACAACAAACGGCGGGGATACATGGGAAATGGTTTTCCCGAAAAGCCCTGAAACAGAAGAAGATTTTAGCAATATATCTTTTTTAACTGTTGATCCCGGAAATTCAAACAAGCTTTGGATGGGTTCGGGAACATCTTATGCAAATGAAGACGGTAATGGTAAGATTTATAAAAGTGAAGATAAAGGAGCAACCTGGGAGGAAATGCAAGTTGCGTCGGGTAGCGGAGTTATTCATGGAATATTTATTGACCCGCAAAGTCCGGCTGAAAATAGAACAATATATGTAAGTAGTAGCGACGGACTTTATAAAAGTGAAGATAATGGCTTAACATGGGTAGAAAAAAATAATGGTTTACCGCATACAAACTTGAGAAGATTGAATGGAGTAGTCAAAGACAACAGCCTTGCCCTTTATTTAACAATTACAACCCTGTTCACCGAAAATGATCCGAACTCATTTAAGGGAGGAATCTTTAAAAGCGATGATAACGCTGAAAGCTGGACTGATATTACGGGCAATCTCCCCAGATACCAGGAAGATGAAAGCAAATTTTATTTCTACTGGAAATTCAGTTTCAATCCGGCTAACCCGGATATAATTTATACTGCAACAACAAGAGGTTGGCCCGATGAAGGTTTTGCCGGATGGGAGGAATGGGGAATCTACAAAACAACTAATGGAGGCACTTCTTGGGAAAAAATTAGCAATGATGTAGAATTCGGCTGGCTCGGTCCGCCTTTTTATGAAGAAGATAATGCTTTCATTTTGGAAGTTGCTCCGAGTGATCCGAATACCATTTACTGGGGTATCGATTGGATGAATAAAACAACCGACGGCGGAAGTTCATGGCAGCAATTGTATACTACAAAAAAAGGTGACCATTGGGAAGGCAACGGCTTGGAACTAATGGTTGTAGATGGTATCTCATTTGACCCGAATAACAGCAACACCTTGTATGTAGGTTACGATGACTTCGGATTATTCCGTTCTGATGACGGAGGCGTCAGTTTTAAACCTCTTGATCCCAAGCAAGATCCGTATGACGGCTCGGACGGAGCAAAAGAAGTAACCGTTGATCCGGATAATGGTGATGTATTTATTAGTCGGTACGACGGGCTTGCAAATGCACTTGGCTCAAACTATTCGATAGGTGAAGTTTGGAAGAGTACAGACAGAGGTGAAAACTGGGATAACTTTTCAAACGGATTACCGCAAGGTTACCCGAAACTAATTATGGATAAAAGCTCCGGAAGCGCAGGCTCCCGAACTTTGTACTGCTCAATAATTGGACACGGAATTTATAAATCTGTTAACGGCGAAAATTCATGGACTCAAATTAATACCGGTTTGGGCAATGATTCCGGCAGAGTTTGGGAAATTGAAATTCACCCGACTAATTCACAAGTATTATATGCAGGAATAAATTCATTTGGTGCAGGAGGTTCACTTTATAAATCTGAAGATGCCGGAAATAGTTGGAGCAAAGTTTCAGCTTTTCCGGCTATGGATATTTTGGAAATTAAAATTGATCCATCAAACGGATACGTTTATGTTGGAGCTACTGATAATTTTGATTACAATTTTGAGGGTGGGCTTTACGTATCGAAAGATGATGGCAATAGCTGGAATAAAATATTGAATGATTCACGAATTGCCGGAATAGTAATTCACCCAAATAATTCTGAAAAAATTTATACAATTTCTCAGGCATGGTATCTATGGAACAGCACAATTAATCCGGGTGTATTTGTTACGGAAGATGGCGGAAATAATTGGGCTGACATAACAGGAAGTTTGGGCAATACTTTTTTAAGAACAATTGAAATCAACCCGTTCAATCCTGATGAAATTTATGTCGGTACAGACGGAGGCGGTTTGTGGAAATTAAACTCGACAACAACTACTGTTGAACAAATAACAGAAATACCTAATGATTTCAAACTCTTCCAAAATTACCCTAATCCGTTTAATCCGACAACAACAATTGCTTATGTCATTCCGAGCGGAGTCGAGGAATCTAAAGTTAAACTTATTATCTACGACATCCTCGGAAATGAAATCGCAACCCTATTAAATGAAAGCAAACCGGCCGGAACTCATGAAATTGAATTTGATGCATCTACTCTTTCAAGCGGTGTTTATTACTATCAACTTATAGTAGGGCGGCATAAAGAGGTTAAAAAAATGGTTTTAATGAAATAACATTTCCCGGCAGAATTAACTCTAAATGGATTAGAAACCGGCCTTTAAAAGATTCTTTATTTACTTTAATAATTAATTTTTATTATTGTGTTATTATTTTTGATAGCAAAATAATAGAGAAAAAATGAAAAATATTTTTGTCCTTACCGTTGCTTTCTTACTTTTTACGGAAATCATTTCACAAAATTTAAAAGATAGCCAATTCAAAATTCAATACGCTCAAACAGGTTTAACTCACTCACTCCGCGGAAATAATTCTTTAAATGAAAAAATTACGTGGGTTAGCGGTCCAAGCGGAACATACGCAAAAACTGAGGACGGCGGAAAAACCTGGAAGGTTAAAAAAGTTGAAGGAGCGGATTCACTAGATTTTCGTGATGTGCAAATAATCAATGAAAATATAATTTTGTTGATGAGCGTTGGCAACGGCGAAAGTTCGAAAATATTTAAATCAATTGATGGCGGTAAAAGCGGGGAAATAAAATTAGTAAACACCGAGCCAAAAGGATTTTTCAACGGAATCGCGTTTTGGGATTCACAAAATGGAATTCTCGTTGGTGATCCGATTGATAGAAAATTATTTATTATGACTACCTCAGATGCAGGGGAAACCTGGCAGCGAGTGAATCCTAAAAATATTCCTTCAATGTTTGAAGGTGAATACGGTTATGCGGCAAGCGGAACTAACGTTGCTGTTAAGGGCGAAAGCAATGCGTGGATCGGAACAGGCGGCCCCAAAGCCAGAGTATTTTACACAAAGGATAAAGGCAAAACCTGGCAAGTTTCAGAGACCCCGATTCGCAGTGGGAACAGTACTTCCGGAATTTTTTCACTGGCATTTAAAGATGAATTAACCGGAATCGCGGTGGGAGGAAATTACCTCGAACCAGAATCTCACGGTAAAAATGTAATTGTAACAAATGACGGTGGAAAAACCTGGGAGTTAGCTGAAAGCTCAGGTGATGTAGTCTTCCAATCTTGTGTAGTCTTTGCTGATCAAATTAAAGATGGGCTAGTTCTTTCAACCGGGCCATCGGGCACTTACTTTTCCGAAGATGATGGTATGAACTGGCAATTATTATCTCGCGATGGTTTTCATGCGATTTCAATTGGCGAAAACGGAACAATGTTTTGGACATCCGGTTCAGAAGGGCGGGTAGCGCAAATTGAGCTTCATTCAAATTAAAACCAAACTTATCCTGACAAAATATTTTATTGGGCTTTTTTGATTTAATAGGTCAATAAAATTTCTGTGTCTAAAAAATACTAGAAAGATTTTTTACAAATGTCTTCCTTTGCATACCAAAATTAAAATACTCAAACTAGTAGTATAATTAAGCTTGGTGCAACTATTCTTAAAGCAAAATTCTTGGGGGAAGACATGAAAAGTTTCAATCTTTTAGCGATTCTATTTTTCAGCATCTTTTTTATTGCCTGTGATGACGATAATGTCACAGAAACTACTGCTGTGGAGCAATGGACAATTTTTCGAGAGGATACAATTGAAAATATTGGCCATACTTTCAAAGTAGATGGTTTGTTTAGTCTAGATTTTACCCAAGATAACTTCAGTGGTTTTGGGAAATTTGCATACAATTTCAATGACGCAATCGTAAGCTCCAACAAATTGGAAATTTTGTTTGAAAACAATTACCCGGTTAGTTATACCGATCCTGATATATTTTTCAGAATGGAGGATAAAGATTCGCGAAGTTACGTTGAGTACTCGGGAAGTTGGGAAATTAAAGACAAATCTTTCAAAGGATTATTAATAGTTGGATTTGAGAATAATAACCCAAATTCGCAAATCCCTATCCTTCGTCATTTTCATGACAATGTTATTTTAACAAAGAAATAGATTTCAAAAAGTAAAAAAAGATAATGTCAAACTGAGCGAAGTCGAAGTTGGACTTTTCTTACAATACCCGGTTCGACTCCGCTCACCGTGACTAATTATTTATTGCCCTTACTTACTACCTAAACTTGAATTTCATGTAAAGGGAGTGGACTAAGATTACTTAAGTAAAATGGAGGACATTTCCCTACTTTTTATCAACAATGCTTGAAGTCTAAAAAATAAAACATTGCGCTTTTGAATAAAATATAAGATATTCTATCCGAAGATCATTCCTCTAATAACATTGTCGTCATAGTAATTGAGTCTTTTTAGAGAACAATGATAATGTCAAACTGAGCGAAGTCGAAGTTGGACTTTTATGATAATACCTGGTTCGACTCTGCTCACCATGACAAAATATTTAGTTCTCTATCGCTTATGTTCTGTGATGAATTCTTCATATAAAACAAAAAACTTAAAACATGCAGGGGGAGTCATGTTAAAGAGTTATATCAAAATTGCTTTTCGTTCACTCGCAAAGAACAAAGTATTCTCTTCAATAAATATAATCGGGTTATCATTCGGGATTACATGCAGCATTTTACTGATGCTCTATTTAAAGAATGAACTCGCTTATGATAAATTCAATACAAACGCGGACAACATTTACCGCATCGGAGCAAAGTACACTATCGGCGGAGTTGAGTCTGAGTTTGCGAATATCGCGCGTCCGGTAGCGCCGACACTTAAAAAAGAATTTCCCGAAGTTTTGGAATTCGCACGCTTCGTAAAATACAACCGGCTTTCCGGCAATCCGGTTACGGTCAGAAAAGAAAATGAAAAAGAAAACGGTGTTGAAGAAGATTTGGTTTTCTTTGCCGACTCATCTGTATTTAAAGTTTTTTCATATAATTTGATAAAAGGTAATCCGGATAAAGCTTTGACGGATAAGTTCACTGCGGTGGTAACGGAAGATTTTGCGCAAAGGCTGTTCGGGGATGAAAACCCGGTCGGCAAAGTAATTACTTTTGACAACAACGAGCAATGTAAAGTAACCGGGGTAATTGAAAACCTCCCCGGCCCAACGCATCTCGATTTTGAAGTACTCATTTCGTACGTGACATTTCATAACGAAGCCGACTGGCATCGCTGGATCGGCGGCCATGTTTACAGCTTTTTACTGATGAACGAAAACCACAACATAAATGAGTTTGCCGCAAAGTGGCCCGGCTTCTTTGATAAATACATGTCCGAAACATTTAACCGGATGAGTGCAAAATGTGACATAATTATTCAGCCTCTCGCCGACATTCACCTTTACTCAAACTTGCAGTGGGAAGTGGCTGACAACGGAAACATAGTTTACGTTTATGTGCTCGCTGTTGTTGCCGTTTTTATTTTGATAATCGCGTGCATCAATTATGTTAACTTGACTACCGCGCGTTCAACCGTACGTGCAAAAGAAGTCGGTGTGCGCAAAGCGATTGGCGCAAATAGAAATTCTCTCATCAACCAGTTTTTAAGTGAGTCGGTTATCATTTCAGTAATCTCGATTTTCATTTCACTCGTGTTCACTTTTCTGCTGCTGCCGTTTTTCAACACGGTTGCGGGTAAACAGCTTGAGTTCAATCTCTTCAGCGATCCGCTCATCTTTGCGGGAATAATGCTCATCGGCTTTTTCGTGAACCTGGTTTCCGGGATTTATCCCGCCGTTTATTTATCGGCGTTTATCCCGGTTGATGTTTTGAAAGATAAATTAAACGTGATTACAAAAAGGTTTTCACTGCGGCAGATGCTGGTGATCGTTCAGTTCGCGATTTCAGTAGTAATAATTATCGGCATCGGCATTGTAAACGACCAGCTTCAATTTGTGAAAAACAAAGACCTCGGTTTTGATAAAGAAAATGTTCTGGCTATCAATATTAAAGAC
>JANQIV010000077.1 GCA_028282005.1 Melioribacteraceae bacterium
ACATTTGCCGGATTAATGGGATTAAACGAATACATGCAACTAATGGATTACGAGCAGTTAAAATTGGGAGGATTCACAAATGGTGAGATGCATCCTCAGAATTATGCTTCTTCCGTAAAGATGCCGTATTTTATGGCTCAAGTAATTGACGATAATTGGACAGATAATCCGCAAGATGCTCAGGAAATATTTGATAATATCAATTCAGAGAATAAAGAGTTATTTTGGATTGAAGGCACAAATAGAAGATTTGATGGCTACAATTATTTTGGACTATATCCTGAAAGAATGATTGAGTTTTTTAATAAGTACATGCAATAGTTAGCTAATGAGAATCACCGGAAGTGAATTCTCCGGCGTATGAGAAATTAGAGGCAAGAATATAATCTTACCTTTTTGTTTTTAAACTATTCTGTTGTCATTCCCGTGAAAACGGGAATCTATTAATGCAGAAATATAGATTCCCGATAAAATCACGCGGGAATGACAAAGTGATGATTTATGTCATTTCGAACGTAGTGAGAAATCTTCTATTGTGAGCAAGCAGATTCCTCAGTCGTTTCAATCCTTCGAAATGACTTTTTTTGTAATTTAATTGACTTTCGTTAGTTGGGGAATTTTAATAAAAAAATAAGTCCCTATAATCTTTTTTGCTTGGAAATGTCGTTTAAAATGATAAATTTTGTAGATAAATTTGAAAGACATTTTGATGACAATTTTTAATAAAATAATAACATTTTACTTCCAAAAAACTAACCTTTTGCTGTTGAGGCACTGCCCGGATCACTAACATTTTTACCGATTTTTCTTATCTTAAAAAGTTGTTTTAAAATTTAAAGGAGCACAAATATGTGTGGAATAGTCGGTTATATCGGTGACCAAAATTGCGTCCCGCTCATCCTTGAAGGATTAAAAAGATTAGAGTACAGGGGTTATGATTCAACAGGCATTGCTTATTTCAATGGCGACGGATCAAATGTAATCAAGAAAAAAGGAAAGGTGTCAATATTAGATAATATCATCAACGGCAGAAAACTAAAAGCTAATATTGGTGTTGGGCATACAAGATGGGCAACTCACGGTGAACCGAACGACGTAAACGCACATCCTCATTTTAACGCATCAAAAAATCTTTATTTAATTCACAATGGAATTATTGAAAATTACCAGGTAATAAAGAAGAAACTTCTTGACGAAGGTTACGAATTTATCACTGAAACAGATACCGAAACTTTAGTCCATTTGATTGACAGCTATATTAAAAAAGATATGAGTTTATTTGATTCTGTCAGATATGCTTTGAACGAAATAAATGGTACTTACGGAATAGTTGTAATTTATGAAAATGAACCTGACAAAATTGTTGTAGCTAAGAACGGTTCTCCATTAGTACTTGGTTTAGGTGAGGGTGAAAATTTTGTTGCTTCCGATGTTAATGCACTTATTGAGCATACATCAAAATGCATCTTTTTGGAAGATGGTGAAATTGCTGAGATAACAAAAGAGTCATACCGAGTAAAAACAATTGAAGACGAAACAATATCAAAAGAGATTGAAGAGATAACAGTTGAACTTGATGAAATAAGTAAAGGCGGTTATCCGCATTTTATGCTGAAAGAAATTATGGAGCAGCCAGAGTCTCTAAGAAACTCAATGCGTGGGCGATTACTTCTTGACGACGGAACAACAAAACTTGGCGGCTTGCAAGGTTTTGAGCAGAGGCTTGCGGACTCAAAAAGAATTATCCTTTCTGCTTGTGGTACTTCATGGCATGCCGCACTAGTGGGTGAGTACATGATTGAGCAGTTCTGTGGCATCCCCGTTGAAGTTGAATATGCTTCAGAGTTCAGATACAGAAACCCGTTGATCGATCCGGAAGACACAGTAATTTTTATTTCACAAAGTGGTGAAACTGCGGATACTCTAGCGGCATTGAAGGAATCAAAACGCAGAGGGCCGTTAGTACTTGGTGTTTGTAATGTTGTTGGTAGCTCAATTGCAAGAGCAACAGATGCCGGGGTTTATATTCACGCAGGGCCTGAGATTGGTGTTGCGTCAACAAAAGCATTTACTTCTCAATTGATTGTATTAGCTCAGATCACTTTGCTTATTGCTAGAATGAAGAATTTGAGTAATGCGGACGGTAAAGAAATCATTAAAGCTATGCAAGATATCCCTGCAAAGATTGAAGAGATACTTAAGCTTAATGATGAGATAGAAAAGATAGCAGAAGAGTTTAAGGATGCTAAAAACTTCCTTTACCTGGGAAGGGGATACAACTTCCCGGTAGCGTTGGAAGGCGCTCTTAAGTTGAAAGAGATTTCTTACATCCACGCGGAAGGTTATCCTGCGGCGGAAATGAAACACGGGCCGATAGCACTTATTGACGAAAATATGCCTGCTGTTTTTATTGCACCGCAAGATGCGATTTATGAAAAAGTAGTAAGCAACATTGAAGAAGTAAAAGCACGTAACGGAAGAATTATCGCGATTGTAAGTGAGTCTGATGACAAACTTGATGATCTCGTTGACTATACAATTAAAATACCGGAAACAACAGCAATGTTGTTGCCGATTTTAACAGTAATACCTTTACAGTTATTGGCGTATCACGTCGCTGTGAAGAAGGGCTTGGACGTAGACCAGCCGAGAAACTTAGCTAAAAGCGTAACAGTTGAATAATAATTAGGAGTTAATTATGGCAAAAAAGAATGTATTAATCATGGGCGCTGCCGGGCGCGATTTTCACAACTTTAACACTTTTTTTAGAGATAACGAAGATTATAATGTTGTTGCTTTCACCGCAACACAAATTCCAAATATCGATGGTAGAGAATATCCAGCTGAATTAGCTGGCAGCCTTTATCCAAATGGAATCAAAATTTATGAAGAATCTGAATTAGAAAAATTGATCAAAGAATTTGGCGTACATGAAGTAGTATTCTCATACTCAGACGTTCCTT
>JANQIV010000085.1 GCA_028282005.1 Melioribacteraceae bacterium
GGCGATCTTGAATAATCAATTATACTTTGCAATTCTTTTGCGTTAGGCAATCTCCAATCATCATAACCCAAATAATTTTGCGAGTTCAATTCTTGAATGTATTCGAGCGACTCTTCCCAGTTCATCGCTTCGCTGCTTCCGGTTTTATCCCACATCAACCCGGTCGCATTGTCTCTAATTGTTTCATCATTATTATCCGAAAAATTGTTTTCACCATAGTTGGTATTACCCCTGACAAGCTTTATTTCCATTTCCTTTGTTTGCGGATATCCCTTAATTCGGCCATCAGCAAAATTAACCCCGAACAATGCCGGTTGAACGTTAAAAACTGTAGAGACATAAGCTGTACTTGTGACATACTGCGCGTCAATGTAGCGAGAATTTGAGTTGTACTCATCGCCGGATCTAAATTCGAAGTAGTCAGTATCCAAATAAGGAATACCCTCACCACTTGACATACCGGTAACACCTGAAAACAAAATCAGTGAATATAGTTCTTTAATAGTTGGGACTCTCCAATCGTTATATCCAGCTAATGCAAAGGAATCCGCTATTTCAAACGCTTCACTAAAATCATATTTTGAATCAAACAAGTCTCTCTGCCACATCAATCCGGTTACATTGTCTGTTATCGTACCGTCTCCGTTATCTGTATACGAAGGCAGAAATCCGGAATAATTTGCATCCTGGCCGAAGAATGAATTGTTCTTACCAGGCTCTGAAATTTCACCTGAATTGTCGTAAAACTTTATTTGGTCGGTATCAACAATAGGATAAGTTAGGTTTGAACTTTGTGCTAATAGTTTGATAGCAAAAACTAAAAGTATGTTAATGAATAGCAGTTTATAAAATTTTTCCCAAGTCATGTTAACCTCACAGCAATTTTTCTTTATCTTATTAGAAGACAAGAAAAAAAATTACCTGCGGGTAGATTACCGGGCGAAATGATTATCAGTATTTATGATTAAAAAAACCGCTCAAAAATTGAGCGGTTCAAAGGAGTTTAAAATATGATCTTTTGGAGATTTTATTTCGTATCAGAATAGAATTGCCGAGCAAAATAAATTCCCCCCAATTTAACTGACGCACAAAATTATTCTTAATTGATAACGTAATCGGCAATAATTATAAGTTGTTACTAATTTTATATTGATTTTCTAAACTGTGACGGGGTTTTTCCGGTGATTCTTTTGAATGTCCGGTTAAAAGATACTTTATTATTAAATCCGGATTCAAAAGCAATTGCGAGCAGCTTTTTAGATTCATCTTTATCTTCTTGAATCAAACGAATACTTTCGTTAATTCTATGTTTATTAATGTATTCAAAGAAATTCAGGTTTTCTTTTTGATTGATTACTTGTGACAAATGATGAGAGTTTACATTCAGTTTTTCAGCAACTTCACTAATTCTAATTTGCTCATTCAAAAATATCTTTTCTTGCTCCACTAAGCCTGAGAGCTGTCTGTGAATTTCATTTATTTGATCATTTGTTAATGATGATGACTTATATTTTTCTTCTGTTTGGTTTTCTTCAAACGAGCTTATTTCTTTTATATCTTCTACTTCAAATTTAGGTTTGTTTGTTACTGAATAACTTGCAAAATGAATGAATGTGGAAACAAAAAATAACCAGGTCGTATCAAGGGCAATGTAGTAGTATGAATCCACCATCATTAACCCAACAAGCATTATCATAAAAGCAGCAGTATAAAATCCAAAAAACAAGGTAGTTTTAGACATCCAATTAATTTTATCAACAGCATCTTCCAATGAAATATTTTTCTCCGCAGAGGATTTAAATCGTTTTACCAGTAAATGAGAAATTATCAAGTAAACAGTTAACTGTAGTGCAAGCAAAAATAATCTGACCAATAAACTTTGATCTAATTGGGCTACTTGACCGGACTGCAATAACTCATAAAAGCTTTTTAATGCTTCGGACTTCAAATTCGGATCATATAAATAATATGGAAGATTCAATACTAAAATTATTACTGCCGGAATAAAATGGAGAATATGATAGAGCTTAAATCTGAAGCAGGGGTTGATTAAATACGAAATATATAAAAAGTAAAGTGGGCCTATCAAAAAAACCAGAGGAAATGTAGTGCCGTCAAGGTACGGAAAGAGATAAGAATATCCGCGCAGCATTAGCAGCATCTCAATTAAATGTACTGATATTATCAAAAGTAAAATTGAAAAGATAATATTTGATTTTATTTTTGAAGATTTAACAAAGACTTGCACCGACAGAAAAATGCCATGGATTGCACTTACGAGAACGAATATCCCGAGAAAATTTAGAAAATTATTGTAACTAAATAATTCCATCTAACTATTTTTTTGAATACCTATCTGATTGATCAAAGAATGTAACATCCGCATAACCGGCATAAATTTTCCCTGAATGTAAGACTCCAGCCGGAATGTAGTATCTGTCACCTTTTTCATAAGTTTTTTTATCGTCACCAATGGTTAGGTCAATTCTTCCTTCTAAAACAATTCCTATTTGCGCGGCATGTGAATGTTCGGGTAAATCAACATCTTTTTCAAACTGCATAAAAATTATTTGATGATTATCAGATTGAGATAGATACGCTTTTATTCCATCTAACGGAATATCAGCTTCCGGTAATTTTTTTATTGGATCAAAAAAAATATCTTTCATTAATAATCTTTCAAAATTGATTTATGAATAAGTTTAATTGATATCTCTTCTTTAAAATATGATACAAAAATTTAACAGTGGCAACTGATACATTTAGGGATTGAATTTTTCTATTTAGTTAACAATAATCTGCGAAAGTTTTAACGAAGGAGAAGCATTTAACTTTAATTTAAAGCAATAAATTGTAAAAAGGCCGCTCAATAATGAACGACCCGAAGGAGGTTATCAACTATGAAGAAAAGTTTAATATTCGTCGGCTAGATCTAAAATATGATCCCGTGTTTCTTGTGCCAAATCATAAACAAATTTTCTGTAGCCTTCTGCAATTTCCAAACCTTTTACCGGATGCGGAAATTCTAAACTAGCCACTAGTTGAACGTAATTAATACTTGCACCGGGATAATTTCTAACAATCATTTCAAAATTTTCGGAAAAAGAATTTTCATAAGCATATTGCTGGGTTTTACTGATTATATCGTTTATTGATTCTTGACTTAAATGCTCAGGTAATTTATACCAGCTTGTCATCCAGAGATTACTTCCATAATTAAAAATTTCATATTGATGTTCATCAACGTTAAACACCCAATAACCTTCAGCAACTCCTTCAGCAGCTTCTTCAAGATTAAAAATGTCATTATCTATTAATACAAGAAACAATCCTTTTTCAAGGTATGTCAATTCTTTCTCTTTAAGATTTTCATAATACTCATTCATTACATCTCTAATTTTATCGTAAAGATCTGTAGTCCAATCGCCCTTGAATTCATAAAATCTATCATATAACTCAGATCCTTCGATATTTCCATCCATTGAGTAAACAGCCTTAACCTGAATATTTTCTTCATAACCGGGATACCAATGAGTAACCATTTTGGCACCGTCAATTGGGTTTTCATTTACCCACTTACTTATTTCATCCAATAAAATTTGCTTACTTTCATCAGAGATTCCGTATGCTATTTTATCCCAATAAGTAAATTCAATGGAAGAGCCATAATTAAAAAACTGCAAATTTCTCACTTGCTCTGTGGTGAAAGTATAAGAGCCCTCTTTTGCCGCAGGAGTTTCGTCTGCAAATCTCGCGATATCTATTTCAGAAACCAACCCTTCAAATTCACTTTTTGATAAGTAGGAATAGGAGCCGTCTCTCATCTCGTCTAAATAGTCATCTTCTTTATCAACAATAACTTCCATCACTTTTCTAATTAAGTCACGGCTTTTATTCATCAAGAAAACTATTCTTTCTTTTATGTCATCACTGTCAACTCCGCCGGTATAAGGGTAAACTGCCGACACTAGTATTTTATTACCGTCTCTTCCCCATCCAACGTTCATGTCATCGTACTCATTTAAGAATTCTTCCTTAATTTCAAGGCATTCGTTTTCAACATTATCAAAAACAAAACCGGGTATTTCGGGAGAGTAAAAAATATACTCCATTCGGCTTCCGTAATTCAACACTGCACTTGGGCAATATTCAATAGCAATTTCATTATCATACGCAGCAACATCGCGCCATCCGGTGAGTATTACTTTCCAAGCTCCTTCACGCGCATCACTTTCTATTTCTTCTTTGCTGTAAATTCCCTTTAAGACACCCTGCTCAAGTTGAAGAGGAATTGTTTTGTTTACGTCTGTTGTTGCCCGACCAAACATGCTTTTGAACTGGCGGTAATTATGGTAATCTCCGGAGTGGCCCAGAATGTCTTCAAAAACTTGTGCGGAAACCGGCGAAACCAGGCATATAAACAATACGATCAAAAAAAAATTCATAAACATTTTCGTTTTCATCTTTGTTGCCTTCCGTTTTTTGATTAACTCATTTTCCACTTAACTTAATATCTATCGAAGGAGAATCATTTTTTTGACTTCTGAAAAATTGCCGGCTTGGAGCGAATAAAAATAAACTCCACTCGGAAGAAGTGATGCATTAAAATCATAATTATAACTACCCACGCTTAAATTTTGATTGACCAATTCGACAACTTCTTCCCCAAGAGTATTATAAACTTTTAGAAGAACATTTTTGCTTTCCGGAATCGAGAATCTAATATTAGTCGCCGGATTAAAAGGATTTGGATAGTTTTGTTCCAAGGAATACTTGGTGGGAAGAGTTCCGGCTATGTTTTCCACACTCGTAATGGAAGAAACATTTCTCCGATATACTTCTTCATCCGATGACCAAAATGCCGCAAATAAATAGCCGTTTAATTCTATAATTTCATATCCCATATTTTCAATAGGCAAATTATCCGTAATATTTATCCATTCCCCGTTAGCATCATTTCCGTAAAACAAGGAATGTTCGTTAGTTGAAGTAGAAGTGTTGAATTTTGACAAACGCATATAAACGCCTGACTGCATTCTCGTCACGGACTCAACTTTTGAAAATCTTGGGATAAAATTGGGATTGAAAGTACTCCAGTTTTCACCATCGTCTGTGCTTTGATAATATTTGCCGGCTTGATTTAAAAAGTAAAGATTATCACCCAGGCTCCATATTTCTTCGCCGGGTAAATCAAAAAAAGGTTGTGTAACAACTATCCCTTCGTTTGACTCAGCCCATGTTAAACCATTATCTGTTGATTTAAATACTCCGGTTGAAGTTGTAATTAGAAAGAGATTATTATTATGTTCAATCATAGAAACTATAACACCAATCGAACCGCTTGTGTTAGTCCATGTTAGTCCACCGTCTGTGGATCTAAAAACCCCGAGAGGACAATAAGCAAGGATATTTTCTTGATGTTCGAAAAAACCATAAATACTGGTAGTTACAGGTCCTCCCGACACGTTTTGCCAACTATCGCCGTTATCATTACTATAAAGAATACAATCGCCCGAGCTATTGTGCCCGGAAAAAAGTTTACCATCGAAATACTGCATCGCTGTCGGCCTGTTCAATTCAACAGCATCAGATATTGCCTCCCAAGTATCGCCATTATCAGAGGACCTATAAGTTCCGTCAATAAAGATATAACCACCGCCTGCAGCAAAAGTGGGGGAAGATGAAAATTGCTCATTAATACCGGAACTTGTTGCTAATTCCCATTGAGCATTTATAAAAACAGAAGTAACAAGAATTATAAAAAAAGCTTTTAAAACTATGTTTAGCATTTTCATGTTATAATCCCCCATTTATGTAGATAATTTTATTTTATAAGCATCATTTTTTTGATTTCTGAAAAACTTCCAGTCTGTATTGAATAGAAATAAACTCCACTTGGAAGTACAGATGCATTAAAATTGTAATCATAATTACCGGCACTTAGATTTTGATTAACCAATTCGGCAACTTCCTCTCCAAGTGTGTTATAAATTTTTAAAACTACACTTTCACTTTGCGGAATTGAGAATTGAATTTTTGTGCTGGGATTAAATGGATTCGGATAATTTTGAGATAAATTAAAATTCTCAGGTAGACCCTCATTTTTTTCAACCGAGGTTAGTGCATTATGCGGTGCTGTGTAAACTCCCCTATTTTCAGGATCAAATAATCCATAGTAAAAATAGAATACATTAGTCGAGTTTGCCGCGATATGATAATTTGATCCGGCTGCGTTAGGTGACGGTAGCCCGGTGTTATCAAATTCGGTCCAGGATTCGCCACCCTTGTCAGAATAATGTATAGAAGTGGAATTCCCCAAAATTGACAACCCACTTGCAAATATTGTATTGCCCGCATGGGTCATTGATGTAATTGAATAAAAAGCACCGTCTGCCGGGAAGCCGGATGTAAAAGCTGTCCAGGCTTCAGTGTTAGTATCAAATTTGAAGATCCCGTTACCCGACATACCGTAAATTTCACCATTATACTTGTAAACCCCAGTAAGTGCGGTTGACGGGTTTTCGTTAGCCCATGTTGCTCCTGCATCTTTAGAAATATATAAACCATCTCCAACAATTATGGCAAAATAGTAGTTACCTAGTGCCTCAAAATTTAGGATTTGTAAATTGCTAGGGTCATCAATAATAATCTCTTCCCAAGTATTACCTTCATCAACCGATCTAAAAATTGATTCTCTAATGGAAGGGGCATATAGTATATCATTATCAGCACTGAACCTTCTAATAGTTCCGGGATTATTTCCACTAGGAACTTCAGAAATTTGAGTCCAAGAATTACCATTATCTTCAGATACCAGCACAGCAGTGAATACGTTTGCATACAACTTACCTTTGAAGCTAAAAATACTACCCAGTTCATCAGGTGCATTCCCAGTAATATCTGTCCATGTTTGCCCATTGTCGTCAGAACGGGACAACTTATAACCATTGTCCTTTCCGTAAATGAAAACCGACTCATTGTGCACAGCTATTTTACCGGTCGAACCGATTTCTAATTCCGAAACCCTTGACCACTGTGCTGAGATTACAATCGAACAGAAAAGAAAGAAGATGATAACTTTGCTTAACATTTGGCATTCCCCTTTATTTTATTAACATCATTTTTTTGATTTCAGTAAAACTACCTGTACGTAATGAATAGAAATAAATGCCGCTTGTTAATCCGGAAGCATTGAAATCGAAATTATAATTCCCAGCTCCCAAGTTTTGATTAACCAATTCAGCGACTTCCTGACCGAGTGAATTGTATATTTTCAAAATCACATTTTCACTTTGAGGAATCGAAAACTGAATATTAGTACTCGGGTTAAACGGATTAGGATAGTTTTGCTCTAAAGCGTATTCAGTAGGCAAGCCTTCAATTTCTTTAACATCGGTTGTTACTTCAATTTTTGCATTTATTTCATCGCTATAAGTTGACGTAGTATCATTATTGAAAGCAGCTATTCTATATGAATACTCTACTCCGGCTTCTGCTGTCGCATCTTCATAAATAGTTACATCAGCATCTACTTCAGCTATTTCAGAAAAATCGGCATTAGTCTTACCTAAAGAGCCAATTTGCGATCTTTCAATTTTGAACCCAAGTTCATTGTCTGAGTTATCAACCCAGTTTAATGTTATTGAGCTTTCTCCGGCAACTGCCGCCAATCCTGTTGGAGCATTAACAGGATCAACAACTACAATACCGGTACCGTCACCGGTTGTCCAGCTAATAGCATCTATATTTACAACTCCAGAATTTGATGTTACACCTTCAGCTAATGTTATTGAAATTAGTTCTCCTGTTTTGGTAATTATTCTATAAAGGACACTTGTAACATCTACTCCTTCGCCAACTAAATGGCTTTCTTCTCTAATTCTTAATGCGTTAAGAACTTTTCCGTTAGGCAATTTAACTGTTCCGTAAGCGTCAACGGTGTAATCCGCTGTTCTTTGTTGTTCCAGTGTTGTTGTCTGGTCCCCAATAAACGGCAGTGTAATAGTAGTTGCTATTGTTTGTTTACCTGAATAATTCCATGTTCCGTTATATTCAACAGGAAGTTTGTATTGTGTCCAGCCATTCTCAAAGGTAATTAAAGTTTTGACTTCTCCGGCTTGGGTATTTGCGACTGTCCCCGTTCCGTGACTAATTAAAAAATCATCAATTGTGTTGTAAACCCAAGTGCTTGAGAATACTCCTTCAAATGTTCCTTCATAATGAGAGGCAAACTCAGAACCCGGGAAATCAGCCGCATAAGGTGATGAACCAAAATCTTTACTTTCAGTAACAAATTCATCATTTGCGGTTAGACCGGAAAAGTCCCATGTAGTTGAGCCAGGTGATCCAATATCAACCGACTTTGTATTTCTATCGTTAAAAGTTGTAATCTTCTTACCGATAACGAGTTGTGCTTCCCAATCACTTGCAGTAACGCTTATTTGAGCATTTACTACACTCAGTAAAAGAATCGTCAGAAAAATAAACAGTGTAACATACTTCATAATGAATACCTCCCTATTTGCTATTAATTATTTGATTTAAAAATTCTTTTTGATCTACTCTACAACAGACAAAGTCTATTTCAATTTTCGAGATAATATTTTCGGCTTGTTCAGAGTTTGAAACTGTGATAATTCCGTAACCTTCTTTCGAAAAGGTTTCGCGCATTCTTTTTAAGTTTGCCGTGTCGTCGTCAATGATAAGTATTTGCATATTCTATTCTTCAGTTGCTTGTTTACTAACAACCACTCAAAGGATATGCCGTATGATTTTGAGAGGAATTTCTCAAGAAATGTTAGATAATGTGGCAATTCTGCAACAATTAAAAAACTAAGTTTGTTGCAATAATGCAACAGTTGGGAGAATCTTACAAGGGGATATTTAATTGTGAAAGTAATTTATGTAAGTGACTTCTGTTTATGCCCAATATTTGTGCTGCTTCAGATTTTGATTTAGCTTTTCGCAAAATCTTCATGATATACATTTTTCTGAAATCTGCTTCCGCATCGTTTAATGATTTTTGATCACTATATAAATTGTTTTTTTCTTCATCAATAATTTCAGCGGGTAAATCCTCAACAGCAATAATATTTGATTTGCTTAGAATAACTCCGCGCTGAATAACATTTTCCAGCTCACGCACATTACCCGGCCAGTTATAATTTTCAAGCACGTTCAAAGCTTCATCAGAAATTATATATTCTTCTTTGTCTGAATATTTTTTCAGGAAGTGATTTACGAGTACCTCGATGTCGTCAACTCTCTCACGTAGCGGCGGCACAACTATTTCAATCACTTTTAACCGGTAGTATAAATCTTCACGGAAAAGTTTTTCTTCAATCATTTGAGTAATATTTTTATTCGTAGCGGAAACAAACCGCACATCAATTTTTTTTGTTGTCACACTGCCGAGTCTTTCAATTTCTTTTGCTTGAATTATTCGCAAGAGTTTAGCTTGCAGATTAATATTCATCTCACCAATTTCGTCAAGGAAAATTGTTCCACCATCTGCCATTTCAAGTCTGCCCGGTTTGCTTTTAGTTGCCCCGGTAAACGCGCCGCTTTCATAACCAAAAAGTTCAGATTCCAATAAATCATTTGGGATTGCACCGCAATTAACAGCGACAAATGGTTTGTTTACTCTATTACTATTAGCATGAATTGCCCTTGCCAATAATTCTTTCCCGGTTCCATTTTCACCCAGGATAAAAATTGCAGCGTCAGTTTTTGAAACTTTAGATGCGAGATTCAAAATATTAAAAAGCTTTTTGCCTGTGCCTACCATATCATCGGAAATAAATTGTTTACGCAATCTTTTAAACTCAAGTTGCGGCTTCTCACTAAGTTTTTCTTCGAGAATATTTATTTCTTTTGAAACCTCAATGCCCCTTACAATCTGTTTAGCAAAGGCGATAAGGAACATTAAATCGGCATCTTCAAATGAATTTTCTTTGTTTCTGCGGTCAACATAAACTGCACCGTAAACAGTGTTATTCGATATTAGAGGGACACAGATAGCAGAAGTTAATCCCAGTTTAACAACACTATATTTTGAAGCAAACTCTGTCTCTTGGGAAATGTCGTTTAACTGGAGGGGTTTCAAACTCTGTATTGCATTTTTAATAATTGTAGTGCTTAACTCTTTTGCACCGCCCTCTTCGGGGTTCATATTTTTTGCGACAATACTTTCAATTTCAGCACTTTTATTTGCCAATACAATAAAACCTTCATCCGCCCCAAGCTCTTTCACAACAGTGTTAACAGCATGCTCCATTAATTTTATCATTTCAGTTTCTGATTGAAATAAAACCCCCGATGTGTAAAGAGTTTCATACTGATTTTTCTCACGTTCTAATTTTAAAATTTTGTTTTGTACTTTTTCATTTTCATCAAAAAAAGAATTCAGCTCATTTGAGAACTTCCGATTAAACTCCATTATTTTTCTGAAAAGTAAATCTATTTCTTTCAGTGTTTTATTTTTATCAGATTCACTTTTTACGGCTTGAGATATCTGCATAAAATCTGCCGATACTTTACTTACGAAATCGCCTAGCTGTTTGTTTATAGCTTGTCTTTTTTCTAATTCTTCCATAGCGGTTTATTTGTCTTTAATCTTTTCTATTGCCGAAATTATGTCCTCAACATCTTTAAACCTTTGATCCGGTTCTTTTTCAATGCACTTAAGTGTCAATGCTTCTATTTCCGGGTCACAGTTTTCATTTATTATTTTTGGTTTTTCCGGCTGCGTGTTAAAAATAGAATGAATCAAAGCAATTTCATTCTCTCCTGTAAAAGGAAGCTTTTTGGTTACCATTTGATAAATTACTACTCCCAACGAAAAAATATCACACCGCTGATCAACATAAACATTAGTAACTTGCTCCGGTGCTACATACCCTAAAGTACCAACAACCGTACCAAGCGATGTCATAGTGGAAACGAGTGGAGATTTTGATAAACCAAAATCCATTATTCTAACTGTTCCAATGCCATCAAACATAATATTCTGAGACTTCAAATCGCGATGAATAATATTGTTGGAATGAATTTCTTTTAAGCCAAGGCAAATTTGCTCAATTATTTCCAACACCTTGTCATTTGCAAGAGGATAATTTTTATCCACATAATCATAGAGAGTTCCACCCTCTAGATATTCCATTGCTACAAAAGACCGGTTTTCGGATTCACCAAACTCGAGTACTTTTATAATATTTGGATGATCCAATGATGAAAGTAGTCTTCCTTCAGAGCTTAACCGTTTTCTATTTTCTTCATCATTTAGTAATTCTTTGTTTAAAACTTTTACTGCAACTGTGTTTTTGGAAATTGTATCAATTGCTTTGAAAACTTTGCCCGTTCCACCAACGCCAAGTAATTCCAAGAGTTTATAATGAGAAATAAATTTGCTTTCTTTTTTTTGCAAATACCTGTTCGAATAATAAATTATCCCGATTCCTAATAAAAATGGTAATAATGAAGAAAGCATTATTGACTGATAAATATTTGATGCAATAGTAAAATGAGTTGTTAAAAAGAATAAAACAAGAAGAGCAACAATGCTGTACCACTTATAAATTAGTGACCTGATCTTAAGTTTTTTGTTGAAGAACATTAAAAGCAAAATCAAAACAGAAAAGATTAATAATCGCAGCAGCTCGCTACCAAAGTTCATCAATAGTAATGTTCGTTTTATTGATTTGCCGGTAAGCACCAAATAACGTTCGATAAATGATGATTCATTTATGCGAATCGTTTTATTTGTCTCTAAAAGTTCAATATTTTTTTCAACACCGCTCGGGAAAATAATTTTGGCAAAGTAGTTGTAATTAGGATTTAATCCAAAGTGAGTTTTGGTAAAATCCTGCTGCACCATCGGACTCGAGCCAACGCCAACTTGTTTTGAAGATTTGTAAACAATTTTATTTTCATCATCCAAAGCATATAAGATAATTTTAGCGCCGATGCCGCTTCTGTTACTATAATCACCGTTGATGTCGAATTTTACAAAATTACTAATGATTAAATTATTACGAAACAATGCCGCGCGGACTCCTTCTCCCAAAGCTTGGACCGAACTTCCAATGAATAAATCCATGTCGCCATCATTTTCAATATCTGTAAAAGAAGGGTTCCCGGTAAAGTTAATTCCAACTTGTTCAGTAACTTCAGTAAACACAAACTCCGGAGAATTCAAATATAATTTTGACCCTATAAATATATCTATCCAACCATCATTGTTGACATCAGCTGCATTTAATACTCCGTTAACTGGGGACGGATGTAATATTGGTTCACTGAGACCAGCTAAATCTGTCACATTTTTGAAATCTGAGTTTCCATTGTTAACAAGCATTTTTAATTTCAAAGTATTATTAAAGACCAGTAAATCAGCGTTACCGTCATTGTTAAAATCATCAGAAATTAATGAGAAAGTTGATGGAGAAACATTTGCAAAAAAAGTGCTGTCTATCTTCTCAGAG
>JANQIV010000091.1 GCA_028282005.1 Melioribacteraceae bacterium
TTATAAAATGTGCCCGATCTTCCTGTGAATGATTTATGGTTAAATACAGATTCATAAATATCAAGAATTTCTTTTTCACCGTTTTCATCTATTTCAAAAATTCCTTCAGATTTTATCTGTCCTATTTTTGCTTTAAGAACTTCAGCATTTCTTATCTTCGAATTAAAATGTACTTCCCCTTTTTTATCTTTCGCAACTATATCTGAATTGCCAATTTCAACTAATCTTTTTAATAAATTTGAAGACTTATATTTCTCTTCAGTAATATTATTTCTATCTATAAATTTTGGCAATTGCCTATCAGGATAAAGTAGATAACTGTTTTGATCTTCACGATAAAGTTTACTTTCTCTGAGTGTATCTAAAACTTGCAATGATTCTTCAGCAGATAAAAAGCCTGAAATTAATACAGCAACCTGTCCTTCTAACATTTCATAAAGATAACTAACTTTTATTTCATCATTTTCTACAGACATTAAATTATAAGCATGATAAAGTCCGTCTTCTCTTTTGTTTGATTTTATGGTATGATCAACATATTTATTTACGATATTTAAAAAATCAACTAGCTTGTTAGTTACAATACCTTCTTTATTTCCCGAGAATCCATCTGAATATATTTTATCGCGGTAACTTTCTCCAGCTTTTCCTAATCCATCTAAAATAGTTTTTCTGTTTTTATCGGAGATGGTTTTATTTAACAAATCTTTGTGTAAGTTTAGAATAGAAGAAACGCTGTTAAATAATTCGCTCACCTCTTCAGAAAAAAGTACTTCACTGTTTTTATAATTTGTGAATAACTTTATACAATAATTAACATACCTTCGGATATAATATAAAGTAACCATCGATACACCATAGCCTACTAAAGCATTGTTAGCATCATTCCATTCAGGCCTTTGCGTATTCATCCATATTCCGCCGCCGGGGATAAAGTTACTTAATTTTGAAAGCAACGTTATAAATAATTTTTCTGCAAGATTGGTTTGATAAAGTTGACCATCTTTATTAATTATAAATCTTGCATCAGTGCCAAACTCTTCCTCTTTAGAAATTATTTCATTGTGTAAATCGTAATCATAATCTATTGTATTATGAGGATCAGTCAATAGCTCTTTATAACTTTTAATTTTATAAGGAACATTAGCAAACGTAAAAATATTTTCCGCCAACAGTGAATGAAGTTTTGATTGATTATACTTAGTCGACAACTCCAACAATTTTAAAAGATAAACTATTTGGTGATCGCCCCAATAGCCAATGTTAGACCAAGGCATCTCAGGCTCAGGTACTTCCCAGTCAATTCCATCTCTTGTTATGCGATAAGGATTATATCCATCGGCAGTGGATGCATTTAAAAATTTCACGATCATCGATTCAATGTAACCGGGATATGATAATGCAAGTGCTTCCCAGTTTTGAAAAATATCTCGCCAATTGCCTTCATAATCTAAAATCTTGTCGCCTTGTTCATCTTGAACATTTATTGAGAATTTATTCCAAGGACGGCTCGGATCACCATGTCGTCTGCTGAATGTTAATGGAAGGTATTCATAAACAAGTTTTGTTAATTCATTGTCATTTTGATTTTTAACTTCTTCTATCAAATCAAAATATGAAATCCCACTTTCAATATTTTTCAGAAAGTTTTCATATTTCTTAGAGATTAATTTATTTGTTTGATTGACAAGTTTTACAAAATCATCTTTATCAATTGAATATGCATTGCTAAATATCCCGCCTCGCATCGTGTTGAAAAGAACATTAGAATAATGTCTTGAAGAAATTAATCTATTCTCTGTTAATTGATAACCATCAGCTGAAGAAATTATTTTCTGTAAGTCTTTTGTCCCGACGTTAATATCGTTTTCAACAATTTCTTTCAGATTATCATCATTATTAAATAATTCTTCTAACTCGACGATATCAGTTATATCTTGGTCAATCTCTGAAACTATCAACCAGTCTTTAGATTCATTTGTTTTCAAACTAAAATCACAATTGATAAAGTATGAACCCCGATTCCCTTTCATATCATTTTCATTTACTACTTTTCCAGTTGCACTGAAGTTACTTAATTGCAAAGATGATAAAAGATAATTATCAACTTTGATTCCTATTGACCATACAGTTGTAGCACTTAATGATTCACTCGGTTCTGCTTCATCGGAAGGTAATGAACTCATTGAAAAGATTCCCAAGCCATGTTTTTCAGTTAGTTCATTCTTTTTGTAGCCATCGGCAAGAGTACTATATTCAGTTTGAAACTGCTGATAAACACCTGCGGGAAGAATGTTTTGAATACCGTCTAATAAATTTACTTGTAGTTCCCCTTCACTTGTATTTTTTAGTTTGGTATTTTTAACAAATCCGAATCGGTCACTATTTAACCAAGCATATGAAATTGTTAATCCCAGGTCAATATTTTCTTCTTCAAATATTATTTTATTTCCGGCAACATTTTTGTAAAGATTTCTATTCGTTTTGTATAAATGCTTATAATAATCTGAGAAAGGCTCCCACAAATATTTACTGTTATCAACACCAGCCAAAATAATAGTTTTACTACCCGTGGTCTCGTGGCAAGTATGAATTATATCATCCGTGTAATAAGGGAAAAGCGCGTTATCGGGATTTTTTCTTCCAGCAGTTAATCCCCCATTGCTTGAAATGAACAACCAATGATCGGAGTTGCTAACAATGCTCATAAAAAACGGATTCATTTTATCATAATTTGAAATCTTGTAAAACGTTTCTCCATCAATTTTTACATACTCACCTTTTACTTGGCTATTATTTATTTGAAGTGCTTGACTTCCAACGTGTCTAATTTTCGTATCCATAGTTTTTTCTTTTAAATTATTACTTTAGGAAAATTATTTTTTTGAGTTATTTATTTTGAATATGTTTTAAGAAACCTGTAAAAGATTCTTTCGGTGTGCGGTCTTCGTAAAAAACTCCCCAATGTTTTTCAACTTCATTCGGACTTGTCTCTTCGCCACCCCCTTTCCAAGGTTCATCAAATGCTTCAAAAAGAAATGTGGTTACTTGTTTTTCATTTATCCATTCGTTCAATTCTATTAAATATTTTTCCTGTGCTTTAAGACTAACTTCGCCCTTTATGAGAGAACCTTGCTCACCGGGTCCGTCTTTTTCAGGATTATAAGTAGTAGCCCATCCGGTCTCACCAATGGCAATATATTTTTCAGGATGATGGTCCTGAATGTCAATGTACATCTCTTCCATCCATGAATTTGCTGTTTCCAGAGTCTTACCATTCCAAAGTGGATAAATATGAGTTACTATAAAATCAACTTCTTCGGCAACTTTTTTACTTTCCGGTTTATTCCAGAAATTATAATCATCAGCGCATGTAACAGGAACTTTAACATTGTTTCTAACTACGCGAATATATCTTATCAGCTTATCAATATTCATTTTATGCCATGACCAGAAAACTTGAGTTTCATTCCCTACACTAACTGCAGCTAGTAAATCTTCATATTTATTGGCTAGCTCAATTCCCTTCAGCACATTTGTTACGTTAAGCTGTGTCTTGGATGAATCTGCTTCTTTTTCAAGCCATACACCAAGCATCACTTTGATTGGGATATTATTTTTTCGAATAACAGAAAGAATGTTTTCAGTATCTTTATCAGAGTTATAAACTCTTATTAAATTCCAATGCTTTGATATTATCAAAAGGTCTTCTAGAATTTCATCTTCACTTGGACCTATTCCTCCAGGTGCTTGGCCTTTCCTAAAAGGACCATATGAAACTGCATTACCAA
>JANQIV010000134.1 GCA_028282005.1 Melioribacteraceae bacterium
CGAAGTATAGTATTCATCAGCTAATCCGGCAAACGGGTGTCCGAACTCATGAACAAATAAATACTCATCAAATTGATTATCGGCAGTAAATGTGCAGTAGAAATTATAAATTCCGCCGCCGCCGTAGCGTTTGTGATTTACCATTATGTAAAGAGCATCGTAAGGAACGTGTGCTGCAATATCTCTCAATGCTTTGTTATCCTCGGTTAATAAATATCTTTCCGAACCCATTGTGTTAAAAGTTGCACTAAGCGCAGTGTTTTTATAAATGTTTGCACGTGGTTCGTCAACGCCGCTTTCTTCGGATGGCTTAAGCACACCGTAAATATTGAATTTATCTTTCATCGATTTGTAAGGCTCAGGATTGAAAAAGTATTTTGTGAATTTTTCGAGATCCTTTTGAAATTTTTCTTCTTCGTCTTTTGTATAGCCTTCGCCGATTATCGCAACATCAACCTTTGTATGCGGGTCGCCGCTGTAATGTGATTTGAAAACTTTTATTTCATTGTCTGAAAATTTTTGCCTGCTAATCATAATATCAGCCGGATCAATTTCAGCTGCCCAAATTTCACTCAGCTTGTTGTATTTATCTCTTTTGTTCAAAGTGAATTTAATTTTCTTTTTGGGGTAAGGAATAATCGCCGACTCGTGAAAAGTTTTGATAACTCCATCTAATGCCGGGCCGCTAAGCTGATATTCTTTGAAATAGCTGTCGAATCCTTTTGAATAAATTAGTTTGCCTGATTCCAAATCATAAATTTTATAATAATACGCACCGTTGTTAAATTCATCGATCAATTTATTTAAGCTGCCTGCCCAAATCCCATATTTATAGATTTGGTCAATTGATACAATTTCAGTTTTAGAATCACCGGTGTGATGATAATCAATGCGCATTGTGTGGTCTTCAAAATAATCGTCGAATTTTATTTGTGCCATAACGAAACTTGATATTGTGAAAAATGTTAAAATAAATAATATTTTTGGGTAGTTCATATCGGACTCAGTTTTTTATTTGTGTTTCAGTTTTTGAATTTCTAAAATAAGTAAATCAGCAGTAATCTTTAACATTTTTGTAATGAAATAGTGAAACAAAGTTTTGGTAAATTTGGAAACTCACACTGAGCGAAGTCGAAGTGTGTTTAGTTAAGTGGAGATCAGTCTTCGGCAGGCTCAGACTGACAAGAAAATATTGGAATATTATTATGAATAAAACCGTCTTATCAATTGTTCTTTCGATCTTTTTAATAAATAACGTTCTTTCACAGGATTTACAATTATTTGGTGAAGCCAAGCCTGGAACGGTAATGTTTGGAATTGCTGAAAATGCAAAACAAATTATGCTTGATGAAAAAATTCTGCAGCTTGATGAAAAAGGAATTTTTACTTTCGGTTTTGACCGCGATGCAAAGGGGAAACATTTTCTAAAAATAAAATATGAAAACGGTGATGTTGAGGTGAAAACTCTGCAGCTCAAAAAAAGGAAATACAAAGTTCAGCGCATAAATAATATGGATCAAAGCAAAGTTACTCCGCCGCAAAGCCAGATGAACAGAATTGTACGTGAAAGAAACGAATACAATACAGCAAAAAAAGAAATTGGCAAAATTGATTCAGCACTATTTGATGACGGCTTCATAAGGCCGGTAAAAGGCGGCAGAGTGACAGGAGTTTTCGGCAGTCAGAGAATATTAAATGGAACTCCGAAAAGTCCGCATAATGGTTATGATATTGCAATGCCAACAGGCACCCCTGTTTACTCGATGGCTGACGGCAAAGTACTTTTTACAGCAGATGATTTTTATTACGCCGGCAATTTTGTTTTAATTGATCACGGACAAGGTTTAACGAGCCGATATCTTCACTTAAATAAAATGGATGTAAAAGAAGGCCAGTTCGTAGAGAAAGGGCAGAAGATTGGTGAGATTGGATCAACCGGAAGGTCAACCGGGCCTCATTTGCACTGGAGTGTAATGTGGTATAAAAAAAGAATCGATCCGAAATCAATATTAGATATAGATTTTTCTTATACGGAGAACACAACGGCAAATTATGAGCAATAATAAAATCTACTTAGCTATTGAATTTACTGTACTTTTTATTCTTTTACCGATAATTCCTTTTCTTGAATTATTTCCGTTGCCAAAAATTCCTGCACTAATTGCGATGACACTATTCTGCTTATTTGTTTTGCTAGCAGATAAATCTTTCAATAAAAAAGATTTGTGGAATGCAAAAGCCTTGAAGCAGAATGTGAAAAAAATAATGTTAAGATTTATTCCTGCGGCAATAGGGCTGATAATAATGACACTAATTATGCAGCCGGAAAATCTGTTTATTTTCCCAAGAAGAGCTCCATTAATTTGGGTAATGGTAATGGTACTTTACCCAAGT
>JANQIV010000203.1 GCA_028282005.1 Melioribacteraceae bacterium
TCTTCTCGCCAAGGTACTGCATGTATGTTAACTTTAATGGAAGGCTTTATTTTTTGCTAATGCTTCCCAATTCCAAAAAACTACACCATGAGATGGCTCTTTCAATGCTTCGTCCAAACACTTTCCAAATTCTTTAGTTGAAACCGGATCAGGCAAATATGTTTTACTAACTTGAATGCTTGGTAAAATATTAGTGTTTGATTGCTTGGAAATACATTGAACAACTGAGTGTATCCACTCCGGTTTTCTTTTCAGCATATGCGAATAAGTCATCGGTGAGATGTAATCAACTGATTTTGCAATTGCTTCAAAATCCTGACCGACCACTTTGCTAATAGCACCTTCATAATCATCTTCTCGCCAAGGTACTGCATGTATGTTAACTTTAATGGAAGGCTTTATTTTTTTCGCTTCCATTGTAATCAACCTAACATAATCAGTGATCAGTTTATTTTTCCAATCAACCCATTCATTAAAATGATTTTCTTGTATCCAATCATGAATTTCATTTTCGGTTGAAACACCATTCGGTAGAAAAAGGCTATTACTGATTAAGAAATTCGATACGCACCTTTTGTCAAAACAAGTTTTTGGTAAATCATTAAGAGCAGTTTCAAGATATACTTTCTCCCAAAAAACAAAATGCCTAATAAAATCTAAACTTATTCCGGTGGGATCATTTTTTTCAATAAACTTTTTCATGTATTCAATTTTCTGCGATTTGAATTCTTCTGAAGATGGGCAAACAAATTTCACCCATTCTTCTTCTGCCCTTTTACCGTCATTAGTCATTGCCCATAAAGTTGAGTCTTCAGCTAAGGCTATGGGATCATAAAATATCGGGAAGATACCGAAAGTGGAAATACCGTAATCCTTTGCTTTTCTTTTTATTGTTTCATCAGATAAAAACTCAGTACTTCCAAAAATTGTGTTTATACCAGCTTCATTAAATTTGATAAACAACTTATCAACATCTTTAGGTTTGTTATAAATTTTTGTGGCAATTATCATTTCTTTATCAAATTGATTTGACGTAATTACAATAATGAGCGCAAGTGCAGAAATGAATAACGTTATAAAAACTTTCACATTCATTTCTTTTTACTTTCTCTAATATATTTTCTTAGAAATTCGATCTGAGCATTTTTATCGTCAATTCCCTTATAACTACTTAGCTTCCACGTTTCAGTAAGAGATACTTTTTCGCCTGGAGCAAAACATTTGTACTCGCCATGAACTTCCAATTCCAAAAGTGAATCCGTTCCATCTTTATTAACGTGACTGTAAAGTTCAACTAAGCCATGATTAGGATGAACCTTTTCTTTTTTCAACATTTCAAATTCGATAAGCAGCATTTGATTTTTATCAAAACCTACTATGAAATTCGACGAAGGATATATGTGAAACTCTTGTGTCTGCTCGCGCTTATTATGCTTTGGAGTAGAAGGATTTAAAGTTAAAAACCCATCAATGATTTCATATGGAGTTGCCTCTAAAGTTTCAGTATTTTTTTTTACTAAATCAATAAAACCAGCTTCACTAAAAGGGACAAAGGCATTTGCAAAACCATGCAAGCGAGTGAGCATCCATAAATCCCAGCAAATATTTTTGTCCGAAATATTTTCTGCTTCACTAGTTACAGTTACTTTACCGTCTTTTGAGATTGATATAGTTTTATCAATTCTAAGATTACTAATTGGACTATCGATTCCTTTTAAGACAAGAGATGTGTCTGTTTGACTGATAACTTTATTTTTGCCATAAATTAAATAAGGATCAGGCGGCCAGTCGGCTTTTGCTTTTCGTCTGCTTTCATTCAAACTTTGGTGAATCCACCACTCTTTCTGCGGACTCACCCAAGTTATATGCCCATCGAATGCTTCGAACCCTGTGAAAGGAGTAATTTTTGGTTTGAGTTTATCTGAGCTTAACCATTGGTTTTCATCAGCCTTTAAGATATTATCGTATCCGGGAAGCCTTAATAAAACTATTCTTCCACCAACTTCAGGTAATATTCCTAATTCAATTCGATCATTTTTGAGAATGATTAAATCATTTTTATTTTGCTGCGAAATTGAAAAGTTTACAAAAACGCACATACTTGATATTAGAAAAATCACATTAAATAATTTCATTTTCTATTCATTTAAAATTTTATCCGCAGCTAAAACAAGGAGCATAAAGTTTGTTGCTCCTCCACCAATCACATATTCCGATTGCTGCCAAAGGAAAGGCCAGTTTTTTAATTCAGGCAGATCAGGCCTGACTAAGTTCGTTCCCGAAACAACTCCGCCCGGTATGTACGACCAGTCTGCTCTATTTACACCATAGGCAACTAATTGCGAATTTGTACCCACATTGGAAACAAATGAAGCAGTACTTTCCCCAGGATGACAGCCTAAAATAAAATTCATAGCATTTAGCATCGGCTCGGCATCAAATATTTCAGGCCACGAATCGTAAAGAAAATAATGCTTAAATCCGAAGCGCTGAATACCCCAGCCAGCTCCCCAAATATGCGGGTGATAAGGTATTCCAAATGGATTTTCATTTGATGCTTTGTCAATCCATTTTTTTACATTTTTAATTTCTTCCGTTAATGTTGATTTGAAATTTTCATCACCAATGAGTGGAATAACTCTGCCCAATGCCCAGCCAACGTCATATGCTTTTTCTTTTATAGTTGGCAGCATACTTAATAACTCTTTTTTGTAGATATCCTTTTGAGTTGTTATAAAAAGCTCGGCTAAAGCGTAAATTTTTCTTCCTTCCAGATCCTTACTTTTATTGCTGTAATGTTTTTGCCAAAGCCCTTCCGCGGCTTCCAAACATTCTTTTGATAATAACTCGTCATAATTTTTCATTACTCGTGCAGCAGCAGCTAAACCGGCAACACCGTAAATTTCGCGTGAAGGATTATCTTCGAAAAACACGAAACGGTCATCTAAATCTTTCACAAATTCTTTGGGAGTGTTTCTGCTATTCTGCGGTGAGAAATATTTGTCGTACTTAGTTGCAATATGGTCATACCAAAAACCATCATATTCTTTTTTTGGTTTTCCTTTGAACACAACATTGTCTGTCATGCTTGATGCATCTCCGAGCATGGCATACTGCCTAAGTGTCGGACAAAGAATACCCCTATATAGATTTCCATTAAGATGTTTGTAACTTCCCAGAACAGTTAGTAGACCATGTTCAATTTGCTGAAGTACATCAGGCTTGCCATCGGGATGATGAATTTCAACTACACCTTCTTCTTGATTTATAAGAGTCTGATCATGAGTTAAATTAAATTCTTCATATGCATAAGCTAAAGTGAGAATAGTACCGATCTGTGATTCTATCCTGAAATCGTAATCACCGGCATCATGCCAGCCTCCTTTGTTTAAGCCTTCAATATGCTGGAAAGGCTCAAAGCCTTCCGGTATTTGCTCATGTGTGTAAACATCAAAGTGATTGATGTTTTCCGGTGCAACAAGTGCATCATCAATATGACAGTGGTCGTGCCATACTCTGTACTTCTCAAAAACTTTCATATGGCACATTTGCACAGGAAGAAAATATTCTAGTGTCGGCTGCCAAACACCTCGCTTATAAATATCTTTACTAATTTTAAATGGCTCAGAAGTAACTTCACCAAATTGAACAACATACATTCCGGATTCTTTGATTGGAGTGAAATCCGCTGATAAATATTTGTATCTTAAAAAATCCTTTTCTTCAGTTGGTTTAATTGATAGTGCTGTTTTAAAACCTTCCGGAGTAATTTTGTTAATCTTCACTTCATGATAAGAAGAATCATTTTTATCTAATTCGATAATAGCTTTCTTTGTTTGATTTAGATGATAACCAACTTGCGAAGTATGAATAACAGGACCATGCTTCCAGCTTGAAACAATACTCGGTAAAATCTCCCATTCAACAGCACTTTTAGTTGCACCTTTTTCAATGAGAGATCTTACAACGAACCAGCCATTATTATGTTTTACGCGCCCATCAATTAATTGTAGCTTACCCTTTTTATTTGTGATTGTTATTTTTTTGTATTCATCTTCAGGAGCTACAACCAAAGTTTGGCCTTCAGCCATCGGCACAGCTTCATATTCGTCGCGAGCATCTTTCATTACGGGTGAGTTGGCGTAATTTGAAAATACACCGGATTGATCACCCAAGGAGAAAGTATTACCAAAAAGATCTCCGGGATATAATTCCAAAACAAAACCAACTTGCCCTATCCATTCTTCAGGCAGAGGTTTTTCAAAATCAACAATAATTTTAAATTTGCTGCCCTCTGCAACTACACTTAAATTATATTCAAATTCTAAGTCTGGATAAATAATTGGCTGTTCAGCAGTTTTAATTCTTGTGGAATCAGGAAACTTAAGCGTGGCTGTAATTCTATTTTCTTTTTGCCTCACATCTTTGTTTAACAGTCTTGGATAGGGTTGCCATTGTCCTGGTGTTGGATCTAATGATAGATTACCATTTGCGGCAACACGCTTTCCGTGCTGAATAAATGTAATTCCACCTTGATGCCCCTCCGGGTAAATGTCATTCAAAACAATAATATTGAATCCGTGTGTTTCAAAATATTCTTTCTCGTTGATCTTTAAATCTTGCCCATAGTTAAATACAACAAGAATTAAAACTGCCAATGCAACTAATTTTTTATTGATCATTTCAAAAATCCTTTAGTAGAAATTGCTAGAAAATTTATCTCAATAAAATCATTTTTTTGTATCACTAATGTTGCCCGTAATTAATTGATAGAAATGAGCACTTACTTTGCAAGAATTTATAATTAAAATCCCCCGGAAATCATATCCGGGAGATCAAAGGAGTAGCAATTGTTTCAAACAATTACTTGATGAGAGTCATTTTTCTTACTTTCACATCACTATTTTGTTTTAGAACCAAGAAGTAAATACCACTTGAATGATTTGATAAATCAATGTTGAATTGATGTGTTCCAATTCCCATTTCTTGATTATTGATGATTGTTTTGACTTCTTTTCCGATAGCGTTATAAACTTTCAAATTAACTTCACCGTTTTTAACCAAAGTAAATTTCACGTTGGTTGATGGATTAAACGGATTAGGGTAATTTTGTTCCAAGGCTAATTCAGTTGGTAATTCTGTTAAACCATCATAATCTCCAACATCTGTAGTTATGCCATCATAATATTGCTGCATTTCATCAGGATAATAAGCTAAACTTCCAACACGATAACCATCTGACGAAGTAAAGTTTGCTGAATATGAAAAATCTTCAGGCAATGGCCATTGTAAGAAAGCCCAGTGTACATCGGGATAATCAACTGAGTCAGGATCCCATCCCCAGAAGCCGAAAGTACCGTTGTCTCTGTGATTATATAGCTGCGCAACCATTCCGTCAGTTCCGCCAAAGTTAGCAAAGCCCGGGTCAGTATTAACATTTCCCTCAGCTACAAAGTTTGGATATGCGGCATCATCATCAAACATATGTAGTGTTCTTGGGTCCATCCATTGTACTGCTTCTATTGAATCATAATGTGCCCAATAAGCTTCAACTTCGGGAGTGAAATAATAAACATTGTTTTTTAATTCAAACTTTCTTTCTTCTTCATTCATTACAAATGGTAATGAAGAACCAGGCTCGTTTGAGAATAATGTATCCACACTAACCACACCAGCATTAACTTGATCTTCACCATCTAAAATGTCTGAAATTTTATCACTGTGTGTACGAACATTGTAAAAAATGTTATTTGTTATTTTTGTATTAGTGTGAGCGTTTATTGCAGTAGTAAAACCTTTTACAACATTTACTAAAGTATTGTGATCAAATTCAAAATATTTAACACGGTTTTGAACTTCTATATTTACAACTGCGCCTTGTAAATTAAAGAAGGTGTTATTTCTAGCGATAAAACTTTCTATCGAGCCGGTGTTAATTTCAATAAAGAAAGGAACCCATTCATCACCACTTGGAATAACTGTTCCGTTTCTCAGATGGTTCTTGTCCAAAATAAAAGTAGTGTTTTCTACCGCCGCTTCAATCATTCCCCAGCCGGTTAATTCAAAGATACATCCTTCAAGAGTGATTGTTAGATCATCACTTTGAAGAAGAATAACATTAGCCCATGAATAACTGTTTTCAATTGTAGTTGTACTGAAAGCAATATTTTTAATAGTTAGATCAGCAAAAGTTGTAATACAGTGCTCGTATGGTACTGAACCTTGATCATCTGTAGTAATAATGATTTTTGGCGGCTTTGTTTCATCTGTAGTTCCTGGTTCATCAGCTATTAATGTAATAGGATTTTTGAAAACCGGTGACTGGTTATAAAAATATGTTTTGCCTCTTTGCAGTTTATAAACATCATGCAATTGTTCACCTTGCTCGTTTGTATCAGCAACAACGTATTGAATTAATGCGTTGATGATCGGATCGCCTTGCTCATCTGTTGCCGGAACTTCTAGCACACTTTGACCAAAAGTGTAGCTGCAAAGTAAAAGAGTTAGAATTAGTGGAAATAGTCTTTTCATATTAGTTCTCCTTGTTTTTTGATAGCTATATTTATTTATATAACCTCATTTATATTTTTATTAGCACCAACTAGAATTGATACTTAATTCCAATATTTCCGTTCATTCCGTAGTATTCTTTATTTGTGATATATCCGGTACCGGAATTATGATTGCTCTCTGTAGTTTTTGTTATGTTCTTAAAGTTGCCGAAAACCTGCAATCCATCGATTGGTAGTTTTTGTGAAATTGCTAAATCAATTAAAGTGAAATCGTCAGTAAATCCTCGTAGTTCCGGTCTCCAGTCATTATCAGAAAAGATTTGCGATTTGAATTGAAGTGAGCCTCTAATTGAGAATCCTTCATAATCATATCCGAGGGTAATGTTCAGAATATGATCAGGCTGTGAAATTAGAGGTGCTGTGTATGATGAATCGGCATTACCGACAATTACTTCTCTATTACCAAATGGAGATTGAATAATTTCTTTTATTGGTACTGTTCGCGGATATTTTACTTCAGAGAAAGTGTAAGTGTAGTTGACACTGAAAACTATATCTTTTAGTAATCCGGGTAGATACCACAGGTTCGACTGCCATTCTACCTCGATTCCCCTTACATCAACTGTGTTTTCATTATTTACAAAATACCAAATCGGCTTGCCAACAAATCGACCTGGGTCTTGTCCGGTTAATTCTTCTCTTAAACCAAATTCTTCAATTGCCATTGAATCGCTGACAACTATTTTATTTTGTGAGAATATTAAATCATCAATTTGCTTAGTGAATAGCCCTACAGTAAACAAACCAATTTTATTGCCGTAGAATGAAAAGAATAAATCAACATTTTGTGATTTAGCAGGCTTCAAGTTTGGATTTCTATAATTTACTCCAAACAGGTACACATGCCATGATGGTAGAAATTCATAATAGCTAGGCCGGGAAAGTGTTTGAGTATAACTCGCACGAATATCAAACCAATCTGTCGGTTTGTACCGCACATGAATCATCGGTAAAAAGAAATCATTCTCTCTTGTTACAGTTGTATCGTAATGAACATATCCTTTACTTTCTGTAATCTGAAGATTAGCATTACCTCTTACGCCGTTGTAATCTGTTTGTTTTTTCTCATATCTCAATCCAGGGATTAAAGTAAATTCTTCTCCGATATTTATAGTAGGCATAAAGTACCAAGCCCAGTAATCTTCAGTACCGTCGTAATCATTCATTCTGCTTTCGTGAAAATTCGGTGTAAATCTTGTTGGCTGGGTTGATCCTTCGTATTCGACACCTAAGTGATCCTGTAAATAATAGATTACTTCTTTACCTAATTCTAAATCAGGCATCCTTTCAATATCGTATTCGCCTTTCATAAAATCGCCAGGGTCGAAACCACTATCTATAAACGGTAAGTAAGGGAATTTGCCTGTTGTGTAGTATTCATCCATCCAAGGATATTTTTCTATAAGTGCATTATTAACTTTTGCACTCGGATCTGAAAAGATGTTTAAGAATAGGGTGTTATAATCATACTTTCTATTTTTGTGTTTGAACTTACCGCCGGTCTTTATTTTAAGATTGATCAAATCTGAAATTCTATGTTCCCAATAAAGATCAAGAAAACCTGAGTACTCTTCTTCTCTGGTAATTTCATCTGCATCCGTAAAAGTATTAAGTAAAATTTCAGATAAATTATTTTTCATGAATGAAGGGACATCTACCGGAGCTGCATCTGCATTGACCGGACCGGATAGCGGTGTTTGCTCAAGACCACCATAACTAAGTTCTTCCGGTGTTTTATCTTCGGAAAATGAAAAACTTACGCCGGACTCAAATTTTATATCCCCCAATTGTTGATTCCAGCGGAGTTGACTCATCAAAACCCAAGTATTGCTTTCACCAAAAGTTATATCCTGTGTTCTTGATGTTGATCCACTGAATAAGCCGTTTGAATCTTCACTTCTATAAACTGTGTTGCGATTAATTCTGCTGAACATATTGCGGAATACGAGATCGGTACTGCCTTTCTTGTAGTCAAGCATTAGTGATCCGCCATATCGATCAAGTTCACGAGTCACATCATTGATGCTTAGAGAGTTGACTACAGTTTGCTGATCTTCAAGAAGATAATAATAGCTGGCACTTACTGTGTTTGAACTTCTATTTCTTCGCTCAACATCGGCATTAACTGATATACCAAATGCATTATCAAATTCTCTTCTGCTTGCTTGGAATGCAAATCGGTAATCTTTGTATTCATCTCTTAGCCCGTTGTATCCACCTTCCAAAATAATTTTGTAAGTAGGTTTTTCATATACAGCACCTTTTGATACAAAGTTTACCGTACCGCCTAACTGATCAGCTTCTTGATCTGCCATCGCAGATTTCGTAACCTCTATTCCCCCCAACAAATAGGGTGAAATCATACTTAGGTCAGTACTCCGATCGTCACTATCTGTTGAAGCAAGGTCTACACCATCAATTTGAACTTTGTTATATTTGGGTGCTAACCCTCTTATTACTACTTTATTGCCTTCCCCTCCTTCGCGTTCAAGTGAAACACCGGGCAGTCGACCTACTGCTTCAGCTGCGTTTGCTTCAGGCAGTTCTTCAATTTTATCAGATGATACAACATTTTTAATTGCGTCTGAGGTAATTTGCTGGTTTATAGCAGCAAGTTGCCCTTCCCTTTGAGCAGTGATAGTGACTGTCTCACCCTCAATTGCTTCCGGTTTAAGAACAATATCAAGTTCCAAAGTTCTATCAGCTACTATTTCTACTTCTATATCCTGAGATTCAAAACCGAGATAAGTTACTCGAAGCACGTACTTTCCGGGTGGAATATTAATAATAGAATAATTCCCATCGAAGTCAGTTGAACCACCAAAGGCAGTATTAACAAGAATAATGTTTGTGCCCCATAATGCTTCGTTGTTATCTGCTTGTGATACTGTACCTTTAATTTTTCCTGTAGCAGCATTTATTACAGAAAAAGCTAAAAGCAATATTAGTAAAGAGGCTTTCATTATATTAAGTATGTTACTCCTCATGCTCCTTTCCTCCTTTTCAGATACTTATATTTGTCTGCTTATTCTTTTTGACATATTTTTGTGCGCTCACTGTGTTACCGATATCATGATATCGGTAACATTTTCAATCGTAATTATTCAATTATTTACTAATTACTTTCTAAGTTGATTCTCTTATTATAAGCTTAGTCTTCAAAATTTTTCGTACAGGTTGCGAAATTTTGTTTCCAATTATGTTAAGCAGCGCTGTTGCTGCAGTTTTTCCGATTTCGTATATAGGCTGCCGGACAGTTGTAAGTGCCGGCCTGGAAAATTGACTAATTTCAATATTATCAAAACCAATTACTGCTATGTCATTTGGCACTGATAAACCGTAAGTTTTTATTCTTTCAATTACACCAAGTGCCATATAATCATCAGAACAGAAAATTGCGGTCGGCCTTTCAACAAGATTAAGTAGTGACTCTGATCTTTCGTAAGCAATTTCCTTTTCAAATTCTCCACAGATTACATATTCTTCTCTATATTCTAAACCAAATTTCTTTAATGAGTTTTTATAGCCTTTCAATCTATCTCTTGAGTTTGTTTCCTCCTTAGTACCTTCAACAAAAGCTATTTTCCTGTGTCCTTTTTCATATAAATGTTCCATTGCCAGTTCGGCACCTTTAACATTTTCGGAATCAACATAATTATATCCATGTTCATTTTTTCTGTAGTTTACTAAAATGAATGGGAAACCGGATTCAGCTAATTCAGGTAAATTCGGATCATTTATTTTTGCTTTAACTAAGATTATCCCGTCAAATAAATTACTTCTAGCGTAGTTGATATAACTTCCCTTTTCGGAACATGATTGATTTACCGGCACAAGCATTATTCTGTAATCATTTTCTTGGGCTATGTCACTTACCCCACTTAAAACTTGAGCTATATAGTTATCAAGAAATAGTTGTTCTGTTTTAGGAATTAAAACTCCCAAATTCATAGACTTTCGAATAGACAAACTTCTTGCGATTAAATTTGGCTGATAATTCATTTCAGCCATAATACTTTTGATTTTTTTTGCTGTTTCTTCTGCTACCGGACCATTCCCGCTAAGTACTCTAGAAACCGTCATCCTGGATACACCTGCTTTGCTCGCGATATCTGAAATAGTTGTTTTATTCATTTTTATAATTAAGTTATTTCCAAATCCTTTGATGAAGCCGCAATACCACGATATTCAAAATATAACGCAGCTGCTCCTAAAATCGCAATTTGAGATAAATTGCTCACTTCAATTTTTAAGTTACGAATAGAATTTGGATAAGGAAAACTTTTTAAAACATCATATAATGCATCTTTAAAGAAATCAAACGCTTTGCTTACGGACCCGCCTAAAATTATAACTTCAGGATCTACTGATAATACAATTGTTGCAATTGCATTGCCTAAATGATGCCCATATTCTCTAAATATTGCCAATGATTTTGGATCTGCATTTTGAGCTAACTTAAATAACTCATACCCACTTATATGATATTCTTTTTCAAAAAATTGGCCACTACAATAATATTCGTAATTTTGCTCTTTATATTTAATAAGTCCAAATTCACCTGCACCACAGTTTGGTCCGGCAAATAGTTTATTATCAAAATATACACCTGCGCCAAGGCCTGTCCCGGAAATTAAGCCAACAATGTTTTCATAATTCTTTCCTTTGCCAAAATATTTTTCACCAACAACAAAACAATTTGCATCATTGTTAATATAAACGGGCAACTGAAATCTGTTTTCCAAAATTTCTTTCAGTTTAACTTCCTTCCAAGATGGAATATTTTGTACATCATAAATAACACCATTCTCCACATCTACCAAACTCGGCACACCAATGCCAATACCTATAGAAGTATCATCAACAACTTTGGCTATAACATCTAATACTTCTTCAATGACTTTTTTTTCTGTTCCGTTGGATGAAATTTTTTGTGAAGCCAAATCTTCAATATTATAATCGACCACTCTTCCGACCCTAATATTTGTTCCCCCTAAATCAACACCAATTACAGATTTCTTTTTCATACTCATCCCACAATACTTACAGAATTATATTTTATCTTCTTCAATTTTTGAAAAAATTGTTTCGTTGTTAATTAATGGTTTGGCCCAAAACCCAATACTGAGAATGTATACCAAAGTTACTGTTACAAATAGAATCCCAAATCTTAATCCGAGCAAGTCACCAATAGCTCCAACGATAATTTGAACAATTGCACCACCCATAATACCAGAACATAAAATTCCGGAAAATGCTCCATGATGCTTATCCAACGAGTTTAAAGCTAAACTGAAAATAACAGACCACATTATGGAGATTGTTAGACCCAATGTCGGTAAGCCATATAAAGCCATATCGCTGTTTCCAAACAGAGCTAAAAATAAAACAACAATCGAGGCGGAACTAAAGCCGATTAATATTTTTCTGCTATCCCAGATTTTTAGAATTACTAAACCGAGCAAACAACCTGCTAACATAAGCAGCCAAAAATAAGATACTGCCGAAGCCCCAGTAGTTTCAGGATCAAAACCGTGATATTGTTTTAAGAACAACGACATCCAATATGATATACCTTGTTCAGTACCAACGTACGCAAAAATCCCAAAGAAGAAAGCTATAACTGTTCTGTTCTTGAATAGCTCTTTGTTAACTGCCCAGCTGCCAATTTTTTCATCTTCTTTTAATTCAACGCTGGGGAAATTTGATAAAACAATTATAGCTACCATCAGTAAGCAGATTAAAGCAAATACCCAATACAAAGAAATCCAGGTTAAATCTGCCGGCACAAGGTTTTTTAAGGTAGAAATTATAAAATCATCACTGCCGGCTTTCATGTTTACAACAATGTAGCTGTAAAGCAATGGAGCCGCATACGATGCACCACCAAAAAACAATTGAGCAATAACGGAATTAAACGCAAAATTTGATTCGCCTCCGGCTACCCTTAATAAAGGATTTATAGCTACTTGTAACATCGCCATCCCGGTTCCGATCATGAATAAAGAAAACATGTAAATCAAAAAGGTCGGAATGATTGCAAAAAGAAATGCTCCGGCCGCTGCCAAAATAAAAGCCGCAGCCATAATTTTTTTCTCTTTGTACTTTTCTACTAATAAACCTGCCGGAATGGACATTACACCATAAGCAATAAAGAACGCAAACGGTAAAAAGCCAGCCATTGTATTGGATAAATTAAATCCTTCTTTAATGGCGGGGCCTAAAGGACCTAAAATATTCGTTAAGAATGATATTACAAAAAATGTTAAAACTACTAACCCAACGATAAAATAATTTCTTTTCATAATAGTTTGATCTTATTTTTGAATTAATTCATTAACTGTGTTAATTCCATTTATAACTAATTCAGCGTTTTCCATTGCACTTAATTTTGAGAAACGGCCTGTTATTTCTTTAGATTCGTTTGGCAAGATTGATACGTAATTATCAGACCAGAAAATTGGAAGCACTGACTGCTGTGTAGCTTTATCTTGTATATTTGCTTCTATAAAAAATGCTAGTTTATCAGAAGCGTTGTCAATATTAACCTTAACAACATATTCACCATTTTCTCTAGTAATTTCATATTTATATTTCACTTCAGCTACTTCTAAAGAATTTAATGCCGTAAGATCGCCCAATGATTTGTTTGGAGTATAATACCACTCAACATTTTCGAAATCCAAAACATCTTCCTTTGTTGAAAGCCAGTAGAAATTATCACTTATGTAATTTCCTTTTGAATCACTCAGTTCTAAGTTTATAAAATAAGTTTTTGTAAGATTCTCTAATTCCGGCATATCAAAAACTTGCATTGAGGAATTTTCCAAAGCGTCAAACAATACTTCTTTTTCAAACAAGATTTTTGAATTAACATTAATCACTTTGATGTTCGCTTTTAATCCATTGTAATTTTCATTGTAGTCATTAACCAGATAAATATTTTTGTCTTTGTAGTTATAAACTAAGTTCAACGGTTGGCATGCTTTTTTAGCTCCATAAAAAGCCCCATTCGGCATTAAATAATGATCAAACAATTGCCAAAACATTTCAGGCCAGGCCGAATTATACATCCATTGTACAACACCGGTTGTATTGTGTTTATTAACCCCAAACGCCTCAAACATAGGCCTAATTGCTTCATAATTTGATACTTGAGTTTTCTTTGCAAAATCTTCAAGAGTTTTTGCTTCGCCGTATCTTACATTAAATATTGATAAAAATCTGTCAAGAGTGTTAAACTCATTTCTTCCGCAATGATATTCCCACATTTCGTTGATCGGCCATAGATCTTTTTCAGGGATCATTCGTTTAATACTTTCAATTGGAGGCACTTGAGGGCCGGGACCGGTTTCAGTATTGAATCCGTATGCCCCACCGTTTGTTGTATCTTCATACCAATAATTTGGGGTAACATAAGCATATGGCCCTAACATCTTCACACCAGGGTCACCACTTACATCACTCATATTTCCATATCCGTATTTATCAACACCTTTGCAAGTAGCCAAAATAGGACGAGTTGGATCGTAAATATTAATGCTATCGTTCAGCATTCTTTCTAATTCAGGCAACGGTAATTTATCACTTCCGAAAACCCAAACTAAAACACTCGGGTGATTCCTTAGCCATTTCACTTGATCCATATAAGCTTCTGTCTGTAATTGCATATCATAGGGTGTGTCAATACACATGAAATCTGTTTCTTCCCTTCCACAATAGCCTGTCCATTCCCATTGGCAACTCCAGCCAATCATTAACAAAAGCCCTAATTCATCAGCTGCTTGATAGAGTGTTTTATTTTTGCCCCAAAAACCTTCAAGTCGAATTGAATTTAAGTTAAGATGTTTAGCATATTCCATTTGGCTTATAACCTTTTCATCACTATCATTTAACAACATATCATCAACCCAACCGGCACTTTTTATCATTACCTTTTTGCCATTTACTTTAAATCCTCGATGACCATTTTCATTTTTGTAATCTTCAACTTCCCTAATTCCAAAAGTCACTTCTTCTTTGTCGGATACTACTTCGTTTACAATTACTTGCAAATTGAGATTATACAAATTTTGTTCACCTAAATTATTCGGCCACCATAATTTTGGATTCTTAAAAACAAGTTCATGAATTTCTTTTGAACTTAGTTCTATTTGTTTTTCTTCATTTGGACTTAGTGATATTTCTTTAGAAAAACTCTTTTGATCTATTTCTCCAATTACTTTTGCGGTAACAGCATTTGACGAGAGATTTTTTAATTCACCATTAATTATTAAATAGGCCTCATCTAATGTTTCAAGATTTACTTTTGACTTAACAAATACATTTTTTAAAGAAACCGTTTTTGTTTTTTGAAGGATCACTCCTCGCCAAAGACCCATATTTTGATCTGGCGGACTAGGATTCCAGTCAACAAATCCAATTGTTAAATCACCGGATTTTGGGGGGATAATTTCAACAGCAAGAACATTTTTACCCGGAATAACCTTATTGGAAATGTTGAAACTAAATATTCCAAATGCCCCTTCTATGTCTTTATCAGATGCAACCAAATTTCCGTTTAACCAAACATTAGCTTTATAATTAATCCCCTCAAATACTATTTCATAATTATCATCAATATCTTTTTGAGTAATTTCAAATTCTTTTCTGTACCACCAAGGAACAGTAAACTGCTTTGTATCAACAGCTTCTAAGTTTTTGCCAAAATAAATGTCTTCGTATTTTCCAGCATCAACAAGTGCAGCTAAAACAGTTTTGGGTACACTAGTTTTAATCCAATTATCTTCAACATAATTAATCGTTGAAATAGCTTCACCATTTTCTTGCAATTCTTCAGAACTTATTAAGGACCAATTATCATTTAACATTATCTTCTTTGAACCTTCTTTATAATTGGGATTACAGTTAGTTAACATGAATGAAAAAATAAAAATTGAGGTTAACAAAATTGATTTCATATTCTTCCTTAAATATGTTACCGATAACAGTTATCGGTAACATATAATAATAATATTTTAAAAGCAAGACTTTTTACAAAAGAATTAATGTTTTTTTAATATCTATGTATTGTACCAAATTTTATTGGGATAACAATTTATTATAATTAACTATATTTGCAACATTCGTTTTAACAGACTGGTTACCAAATTTATGTCCGAAAATATTGCTCCGGTAATTTTAACTGCATTAGATTTAGAAGTTAATTTCGGTGAACAAGTAATCTTAAATAAAGCTTCTCTTTCAATTCACGAAGGTGATAGAATTGGCCTTGTAGGACGAAACGGAGTTGGAAAATCTACCTTTCTTAAAATCATTTCAGATATAATGCAGCCCGACAGTGGTGAAGTATCAAAAAAGAAAGATTTGGTTGTATCATTCCTTCCGCAGGAATTTCAATTGAATAACGAAAAGAATGTATTCGGGAATATCATAGAAGGTGCTGAAAATATTTTACGCTTGGTTGGCGAATATGAAAAAACTTCTTTTGATTCTCCGAAAAGAGATATTCTTGAACAAAAGATAAACAATGTTGACGGATGGAATCTTGAGAAGCACGTTGACATTTTAATGAAATCTTTGAGTGCCCCAGGTAAAGAGAGAGAAATTTACACCCTCTCCGGCGGTGAAAAAAGGCGTGTAGCTTTGTGCTGCGCTTTAATATCTCAACCGGATCTTTTAATTCTCGATGAACCGACAAATCATCTTGACACAGACTCAATTGAATGGATCGAAAGCTTTTTAGCTAACTACAAAGGCACTTGCATTTTTGTTACTCATGATAGATACTTTCTTGACCGCATTTCAAATAGAATAGTAGAATTATCGAATGGTGTTTTCTATTCGCATCAAGGGAATTACACAGAATACTTGATTAGCAAATCCGAAAGGCAGGCGATGAAGGAAATAGAGGAAAAGAAACGCCAAAGTTTTCTGAAGCGTGAACTAGAATGGATACGCCGGGGGCCAAAAGCCAGAAGGACAAAAGCAAAAAGTAGAATTGATAGTTTTAATGAACTTACAGAAATAAAAAATGACGACATAGAACTTGATGTTGATTTAATTATTCCGGAACCCGAAAAACTTGGGAACAAAATTCTCGAATTGAAAAACATCAGTGTTGAACTCGGCGGTAAAATGTTAATTGAAGGTTTGAGTTTTGCCTTTGACAGAAATCGCAAGTTAGGTATTGTCGGTCCGAACGGTTCAGGTAAAACTACTTTGCTAAGAGCAATACTTGAAGAAATAAAACTATATGCTGGAAAAATAGATATCGGAGAAAGAACTTCATTTAATTATGTAGATCAATCGCGATTAATATTAAACGATGATGATACGGTTTTTAACTCGATAACAGAAGGTAGTGAATTTATTACATTCGGCAACAGAAAGCTAAATGTTTACACTTATCTTCGCCGCTTTTTATTTACAGACGACAGAATAAACACACTTGTTAGCAGGCTCTCTGGGGGCGAAAGAAGCCGGCTAACTTTGGCAAGAATACTAAAACACGGTGGCAACTTTTTAATGCTTGACGAACCCACTAACGATCTCGACCTTCCAACTTTGCGAATTCTTGAAGAAGCTTTGTTATCTTTTGAGGGATGTGTGGTTGTTATTAGTCACGACAGATATTTTTTAAACCGAGTTTGCAACGGAATTTTATCTTTCGAAGGAAGCGGACAAGTTCATTTTAGTGAAGGCAATTATGATTATTACGTGGAAAAAAGAAACTCCAGGCTAAAAGAGTTTGACTCTTTACAAGTAAAAGAAAAAAAAGGTGATACAAGAGTTAAAGAAAAAATCAGAAAACTGACGTGGAAAGAAAATAAAGAACTCGAGACAATTGAAGAAACAATTATGAATGCAGAAGAAGAAGTCGAGAGGATAGAGAAAATTTTCATTTCCCCGGACTTTTACGAAAAGTATGCTGAACAAACTAATGTGTTGAATCAACAGTTAAATGAAGCAAAAGAGAACGTAAAAAAATTATATGAACGCTGGGAAGAATTGGAAAGTATTAAAAGCCTGAGTTCAAAAAAGTAATCTGATCATTAATGATTCCACAATTGCCGATCTAAACTTCGGTATTGAATTGCTTCACTGATGTGCTGAGGTAAAATGTTTGGTTGGTTTTCCAAATCAGCAATTGTTCTGCTGACTTTCAAAATTCTGTCATATGCTCTTGCAGATAAATTTAATTTTGTCATTGCCATTTTAAGTAATTCCGATCCGGCAGCATCAAGCTTACAAAACTCTCTTATCTCCTTCGAACCCATATCTGAATTAGTATAGATACTCTGATAACTCTTGAATCTGTTAAACTGTTTATCTCTCGCTAAAACTACCCGTTCTCTAATAAAGCTTGACTCCTCTCCTTTAATTTCCGATGATAATTCTTTATAATTTACGGCGGGAACTTCAATATGGATATCAATTCTGTCCAATAATGGACCGGAAATTTTAGCCATATATTTTTGGATATTAACAGACGAGCAAGTGCATTCCTTTTTAGGATCAGTAAAATATCCGCACGGACAGGGATTCATTGCAGCAGCAAGCATAAAGTTTGCCGGAAAATCGAGTGTCATTTTAGACCGGCTTATAGTTACTCTATAATCTTCCATTGGCTGGCGCATGACTTCCAGAACATTCTTCTTGAATTCAGGGAATTCGTCTAAAAACAATACTCCGTGATGAGCAAAAGAAACTTCACCGGGCCGTGGGAAAGACCCACCACCAATTAATGCAGCGTCTGAAACTGTGTGATGAGGACTTCTGAAAGGACGCTCAGTAATTATAGCTTTTTCTTCCGAAAGTATCCCTGCAATCGAATGAATTTTTGTTGTTTCAATTGCTTCCTCAAAAGAAAGTGACGGTAAAATAGACGGCAATCTTTTGGCAAGCATAGTTTTACCAGAGCCAGGCGGACCGATCATTAAAATATTGTGCCCTCCGGCTGCTGCTACTTCCAATGATCTTTTTACGTTTTCCTGTCCTTTCACATCACTGAAGTCGAACTGGTATTTATTTACTTGTGAAAACAGTTCGTCTTTCCGGGTGAACAAAGGTTTTAGATTTATATAGCCATTTAAATATTCAACAATTTCTTTTAATGTTTTAATCCCAAAAACTTCAATGCCGTCAACAATAGATGCTTCGCTCGCAGACTCGTATGGTAGAAATATCTTCTTTTTGTTTTTCTTTTTTGCCTCAATTGCAATCGGCAAAGCGCCTTTTATTTTTCTGAGTGTTCCTTCGAGCGATAATTCACCGGCAAACATAAAATCTTCAATTTCATTATTCTTTATTTTGTCGGTCGCTAGCAACAATCCTAGAGCAATTGGTAAATCAAATCCGCTACCCTCTTTTTTAATATCGGCCGGGGCTAAATTTACAGTTATTTTCTTCATCGGAAATTCGTAGCCGCTGTTCTTTATTGCAGCAGTAACTCTTTCACGGCTTTCTTTTACAGCATTATCCGGCAGGCCAACGACTGTAAATGAGGGCAATTGCTTTTCGCAGTGCGTTTCTACCTCAATTAAATAGCCGTCAATTCCATAAGTAGCAGAGGAATATACTTTTGAAAACATATAGTTTTAATAATGGCCAAATTTGATTGTTGAAAACTTAATAAAAATTAAATTATTTAGCTAGAATCATCTTTCTTACTTCGGATGAGACCGGGGTTTTAATTTCATAAAAATAAATTCCCGAAGGAAGGTCGTTTGCGTTGAATTGGAATGTGTGTATGCCTTGTGTCAAAATGCCGTCATGAAGTTTTTCTATTTCTCTTCCTACTAAATCAAATACCGCTATTTCAGCTTCGATAGTTTCAAGCATTTCAACGCTGATAGTTGTTTCCGGATTAAATGGGTTGGGATAGTTTTGGCCAAGAACAAAAATCTGTAATTCGCCTTGCCCAATTTTGACCGAAGGCGAAAGAACGATAGACTGATCTTTATTGATTTGCTTTACACGGTAATAAACTAATTCATTATTGAAATCTTTTGGATCAGAATAATAGTATGTTTTATCAGCGTTATCTTCCGCTTGCGTATTAAAAATTTCAACGAAGTTTGTTCCGTCAATGGATTTCTCCAATACAAATTCATCAGCTGTTAAGAGAGCATTGTTATGCCACTCCACAGAATAAAAATTATCATAAAGAATTACATTAATGGTTGGAGCTTTTGAAAAAATGGGAGCATCAGATTTTACAAATTGAACATTACTTGAATAATCAATCTGCATGCTTTCATTACTAGTCATGTATTGATCACATCTAAAACTAAAAAATAAATTAGAGTTTTCAGCAGTGTAGTGGTTAAAATTTTTGTTTGCGAGTGCAACTTCATGATTGTCGTTAAAATCCCATAAGTTAATATTGTCTAAAAAAATTGCTTGAGAGTTGTCATTGAAAAAAGCTATTTCAATATCATTACTGCTAAAAGTATCGAAGTGATCAAAAAAGAAAATCAAGGAATCATTTACAAAAATTTCAGTTAATAGTTTTCGCGGATCATAAAAAATGTTTACGTGGTTCCAAACATTGCCGCCAATAAAGAAATCTTTTTGGGACCTAATCTCGTAACCGTTTTTTGCCGATATAAAATTAAACTCATTTAATAATAATGAGAAGACTGTGTCTTGAGACGCCTCATTAATTATTGAGAAAAACTTGCCACTGCCTTCATTAAATTTAATCCAAAACTCTGCCATTAGTTGGCTTTCCATCTCTTGATTAATTGGGATTTTAAATTCTTCTCCAACATTAAGCTTAAGAGATTTCTGTGCTATTTTTTGAGGCGAATAGAATTCCAAATTTATTTCAGGTAGAAAATTATCTCCGTTATCGAAAGGAAAATATGAATCAATAATTTCATTATCTTTTATGAAATCTAATGCAAACTTAATCTGAACATTTTCAATATTGAACGAATTAAAAGTAAGATACAGTTGAAACAGCGAATTGTAATCAACTTGCTTATTTTCATTTTCGAAAACGATCCTATAAATGCTTCCTCTCAAATCTAAATATTCTGACTGTTCAAAAACTAGATTTGAAACTACTTCGGAGTTTACAAATTTTGCTTCATTTAGCTCAACTTGAGTTTCAGTTAAAATATAGAAATGCATTTCATCGGCGTCATTTTCAAAAAATCTTCCTTTTAACGATACATCAAACTGCGAGTTAATTGGCAGGTACTCTGGATAATAAGATTTAAAGAAGAAAGGTTGTTTTTGCGCCTTTACTTGACAAATAGAAAACAGTACCAGAATTAAAATTGTAAATTTTCTGATCATATATTTAAGTAAGCTCGTGAGTCCCTACGGTATTAATTAAAAATAAACAAAGATGTCCTAAAATGCTAATAATAAGTTTAAATAATTTCATAATATACGACTTGAGGTGTTATTTGAAGTTATTGGATCGATAAATCTCTTGACCTATAACTACTTTCGAAAAATTCTTTTCTTGTAATATCTCATTGGCTAGTTCTTGAATTACATTTTGATCAACTTTGTTAATTTCGTTAATTGATTCTTCAACAGGTTTTACTCTATCAAAATAAATCATAGACTGACCCATTCGTATCATTCTATTAGTGGTGCTTTCAAGACCCATTAAAATACTGCCTTTAAGATATTCTTTTGCCCTATTTAATTCTTTTTCGGGTACTTTTTTAGTCTTAATTTTTTCAAATTCTTTTGCAATTATGTCGTAAGCTTTTTTAATCATCTTTTCATTGGTTGATAAATAAACACCAAAAGTAGAAACATCAAAAAATGAATTGAGAAATGTATTTACATGATAAGCTATCCCGTTTCTCTCTCTTAAAGATTGAAAAAGCCTTGCGCTGCTTCCTTCCCCCAGAATGTGCGATAAGATATTAACCGCATTTCTTTGGTTATTATCAAAACCAATTGTCTTTGTACCAATAATTGTATGTATTTGCTGAATGTCCTTTTCAATGAAATTATATTTTGAGCCGTCAATAGATTTATGGCTTTTTCTTTTTGGCGACTTCCCAAAATCTTTCAATATAAATTTATGAGTCAGCTTTAAAAGAATTTCATGCTCAATGTTACCAGAAGCAACGATAAATAATTTATTATTAGAGTATTTTTTTTGAATGAAATCAAATAGATTTTGAGAAGTAAAGCTCTTTAAATTTTTTTCAGTACCGATTATAGGAAGTGCTAACGTTGATTTATTATAAATAACTGTTTCAAATTTATCAAAAATCAGTTCCTCAGGCGTATCTTCAATATCATATAGTTCATCAATTACAACGTTCGCTTCTTTTTCAATATCTTTATCTCTGAACAATGGATTTTGGATCATGTCCGATAAAACTTCAAAAGTTTTCGGGAGATGCTTTGTTAATCCCCTTCCGTAAAAACAAGTGTGCTCTTTTGAAGTAAAGGCATTCAAATATCCACCCAATGATTCAATATCATCTGAGATTTTTTTTGCAGATCGCTTTTTAGTTCCTTTAAAGAACATGTGCTCAAGAAAGTGGCTTATTCCATTGTTGCTTTTACTTTCATCAACTGATCCGACGTTAAACCAAAAACCCAAAGAGAAAGATTTAACATAAGGAATATGCTCTGATATGATTCTTATACCATTTGGTAATGTTGTAATTTCTACGTTTTTCAAACTACCAATAAATTGTGATTAAAAAAAAGAAGCCAAATATATGTAAACGGGAAAGGGCTGTCAAGAAGGAATTTTCGACAGTCCAAATGACAACCAATTACTTGGAAATATCAATTACTAGCTTTATTCAGTTGAAGATCAAACTTATAATCCATAAAGTCACTTTGAATTCTTGCGAGTAAATCTTGGGTCTTTTTTTCGTAGTACCAATTATAATAAGAATCAACATCTTTGAAATAAAAAACTGCTTTTAGTGAATTAAACAGTTTTGCATTTCCTACTTTAAGTTCAATAAGATTATCCGACTCGCTTAGGATTTTAATTATTTCTGAATTCAGAATATTTTCTTTAACCTTTCCTTTTGATTCTGCAGTAAGATTTACATAAACCTTTGTAACTACCTTCTTATCATCATTTTGGTTCTTGGTCTTTTCCTGCGCATTAATATAAATACAAAGTATTGCTACAACAAAAAATACTGTTAAGTATTTCATTTTAATTCTCCACTATTTTGAATTCGATTAACAAATTGATAAGAAAAATGAAATAGTCAAAAAACGAACCAACGAAAATTAAACCCAAAAGTACTAAAATGACATATTTAATTTACTCCGTTTTTTAATTTTGTGTTTAAAACTATTCAGTTAGATTTCATATTCTATACAGAAGATCAGAATTTAAATAGAGGAGTAAAGAGCTGTGAATTAGATCCTTAATTCAACGATGACTTCATTTCTTCTTAAAAACCATGGCCAAAACGGAGGATTATATCTCGAGAAAATTGGATAGCCGATTATTTCTAAATCTGCTTTTTCTATTTCTTCAAGTAATATTTTTTCGTTTTCCCTATAATTATCTTCACTCCAAGTTCCAGAGTATTTTCTCACGGCAACTACTTTCGTTTGAATTTCTCTAATTACAACTCTTTCATCTTTTGGAGTTGGAATATTATCCAATGTAAATCTGGAAGGCATTACAAAACTAATTACATAATTGCCACCACTATTTAATTTTGGTTTCATTGATACCGGCCTAGTCATTTCAATTTTTTGTCCGGCATTACTTTGATTTACAGGAATTGTCATTTCAATCTTCTGCTGTGAAGTGTTCTCTCCGGAAATGTAATCGAACAATAATTTAAAAGCTTTGTTTCCAGCTTCATCAAAAGTTTCTTCAACTTCTGTTTCTGCAACTAAATATGAATCATATTCACGAATTTCAAATTCATCATATTCTTTGATTACTTTATATTTAGGTTCTTCAATTGCCATAACATTACTACTGAGCAATAAAGATATTGTGATTAAAAATAATCTTTTCATTTGTTTTCCTTTTATTTTCAATTGAAAACAACCAAAGAAAAGATCAAGTTCAAGATCAATTAAGATTATTTTTCCGGGAGACAAGTTTCATGGACGTGCAACCACAACAATCCATTTGGTGTGTCTGATTTTGTTTTAAAAAGCGCAGTGCTTAATCGGCCTTTTGATTCACCATCAATTTCTTGCCATTCTTCGTAAGTTGAGATGTACAACTCTTTTTCGATTTGTCTAACTTCGATATTTTCAATCCAAATGCGAAACGGTGAAGCTTCATTTACTCTAAATCCATAAGCCTGACTTAATTTTTGCTCTAATTCATTTTTAACAGTTCTAATTCCTGAAGGAGAAATGATTTCAAAATCGTCAGCCATTACTTCACTAAATCTTGCGAACTCTTTTTCTGTGTTATCGATTTCAGCATTAAACCAATCTTGGAAAAATTGGTGGAGGTCTATTATTTCGTGTTCAATATTTTTTTTCATTTTATCAGTACTTTGGATTTCTCGAGAATAAATAATTGTAGAGAACAAAATAAAATATAAAAAAATTGTTTTCATGAGAATAACCGGAGCTCCGCCTAAGCAGAACTCCTTCTGAAATTAGTTTAGTTTTTTCTCCAAGTCGGGAATCTACCCGGGGTAAACGGAGCGCCAGCTTCTTCCAATTCAGATTCAATTGATTTAATTGCAGTATCAATTGATTTTAATAGCTCAAGAACACCATCAAATTTTGAAGCGGCATCATCGTAAGATTTAATTAATGTTGTCGTCGGTGCTGAAGTTGTGGTCCAAAGAGCATAGGTAATGATATCAATTCTATCTTTAACTGCAGTTGGAACAGCACCTTCAAACCTGCTCTTAAGTCCGTCACCATTTAGCTTTCTGTTAAGTTCATCAAGATTTAATTTTGCTTGATTGATTTTATTATAAACTTCATTTGCCAGTTCCGGTGATTCAAAAACAGCTTTCTTTAAATAAGTCAGTTTCTTAACAAGTTCACTTCTGTATTGATCTGCACCAACAACTGCTCTTGTTAATTCAGCGACTTTTCTATTAAATGTATTCAATGCTTGCTTATCTTTTGCCGGAATAGAAACATGATTTAATAACCTGCAAGAGAATTCTTGTGGAGGCACTAATTCAGTGAATTTGCCTTCATCAAATTTTGAAAGAGAAACTTTATATTTTCCAGGAACAACCATGTAACCAATATCAGGATCAATCCAAGGAATAGAATAATCAAATGGTGTATGCGAGATTTCTGAGAACGGGCTGTATCTGAAATCCCAAACAACTCTGTTAACACCTTTTGATGCATCGGTTTTAATTTTCTTAACTACATTACCCTGCTCATCTGTGATCGTGAATAGTAAGTACTGGCCTATCTCTTCGGCTTCTTTTCTTAGCTGATCATAGCTCGGATGTTTTACATCCTTACCTTCTTTTTGCAGTTCTTTTTCTTTTTCTCTTCTTTTTTCTTTAAGCGATTTAAATCCATCTTTCAAATAATATGTAAATACCGCACCAACTTCCGGATTTGGGGCACTGTACATATTTACACCTTGTGCACCAACACCGCGGTAACCAAGCGGATTTGACTGAACAAACATCAGCCCTTCTTCTATAGGGAAGATGTGCGCAACTTTTGCGATTGTTTCTTGAGATAGGTGGCGTAACGGGGAATAGTCGTCCAATATGTAAACACCTCTACCAAAAGTTGAAACTACCAAATCATTTTCATCACGCTGAATTTCCATATCCATTACTGCATGAGTAGGCATTCCGCTTTTAATTTTTAGCCATTCTTTACCACCGTTATTTGAAAAATAAACTCCAAATTGTGTTCCGACAAACAAAAGGTTTTTATCAATATGATCTTCCTGTACTGTGTAAGTACTTCCTCTCTCAGGTAGATTGTTATTTATTAAAGTCCAGTTTTTACCACCATCCGTAGTTTTAAATAAATATGGTTTTTTATCACCGTCAACAAAATTATGGCAAGCAGCATAAGCAACTAGTTTGTCATGGAATGATGCAACAATGTGATGAACCCGAGCATATTTTGGTAATCCTTTTGAATTACTTTTGTTCCATGTTGCACCGCCATCTGTAGAATAATGAAGTAAACCATCCCCTGTTCCGACAAATAAAACATTTTCATCTAATGGAGATTCTGCAATTGCAGTTAAATTTGCCATTGAGCTTTTGCGCGCAAGCTCATCAATACTCCAGCTTCTTCCCATCAACATCATCATTTCTTGCGGAACACCTCTTGTTAAATCCGGGCTTACTTCAATCCAAGTACTTCCCTGATCATCTGTGCGTAATAGTTTTTGCGCACCGAAGTACAATCTTTTATTATCGTGACGGGAAATTAATAATGGTGCATCCCAGTCAAATCTGTAAGCAGTGTCAGCAAATTCATATGGACGGATATAATAATTTTCGCCACTTCTTCTATCGTATCTAACAAGTCCGCCGTTTTGTGATTGTGCGTAAACAATATTCGGATCTTTCCAATCAACTTGTGTTTCAAAGCCGTCACCACCGTTTGTGAAAACCCAATCTCTGTTTGTAATTCCGGCTGAACTTACTGTGCGAGAAGGTCCGTATAAACTGTTATTATCTTGAGTACCGAAATAAACATTATAAAATGGTTTTTCATTATCAGTACTTACTTTATAAATTTCTGTGATCGGGATATTACCGGTAAATCCCCAATGTTTACCTTTGTCGTAAGAAACATAAACGCCGCCGTCACAACCGTTAATTAAATGATTATTATCATTAGGATTAATCCACAAGAAGTGGTCATCAACGTGTTTATTTTTATGGCCGGCATTTTTCCATGTCTTGCCGCCGTCTTCAGTAATTTTCAAAAACACATCCATGCTGTAAACTCTGTCGGCAATAACAGGATCAGCAAAAATTTTCTGGAAATAAAATTTGTAAGCTGATGCGTACGAACTCATTTTAGTCCAGCTTGCGCCTCGGTCCGTACTTCTGTACGTACCCTGGTCACTTCCGGTGGCTTCAACTAAAGCATAAAGCACATCTGGATTAGCCGGTGAAACATCCATCCCGATTCTTCCAACATTACTTGTTGGGAAACCATTTGCTAATTTCTCCCAGTTTTGCCCACCATCAGTAGTTTTGTAAATTCCGCTCTCATCACCGCCATAAATTCCAGTGTATAATTTTCTCATTCTTTGATGAGCTACTGCATAAAGTGTTTTTGAATTTCGAGGGTCCATGTGCACTTGATAAAAACCGGTATACTTATTTACAAATAAAACTTTTTTCCATGTCTTGCCGCCATCGGTAGTCTTATAAATTCCTCTTTCATCATTTCCTTTTCTCAATGAACCATATGACGAAGCATAAACAATATTGGAATTAGTCGGATCGATTACTATTCCGGTTATGTGCTCGGATTTTTTTAATCCCATATTTTTCCAGGATTTGCCACCATCTTCACTTTTATAAATTCCGTCACCGTAAATAACATTGTTCTGATTATTATTTTCTCCGGTTCCTACCCAAACAACATTCGGATTGGTCGGATCGATTTCAACATAGCCTATTGCATAAGGCTCAACGCTGTCAAAAATTGGTTTGAATGTGGTGCCGTTATTTGTAGTTTTCCAGAGTGAACCGTGACCCGAACCAACATAGTACTCACTAAAATTAAAAGGATTTACAGCAATAGATGAAATACGTCCTCCGGTAATTGCAGGGCCAATACTTCTAAATTTTAATCCGTGCAGTGAAACATCTTTTAATGAATCAGGCTCGGATTTTTCATCATTATTACTTGCAGATAAAAATGTAAAGAATATTAATAGACTAAATATAGTCGCAATTAGTTTTTTCATATGGCATTCTTTGGTTTGTTATAAATGAGGTTATTTAATTTGTTTGTAGTCAAAATAATCCGTTTGATAAACAATGTGCTATGAAAAATAAAGATAGTAACCAATTATTCCAATTATTACTTGAAATTACTGATAACAAAATTAAGACGTATAAACTTAGATGTAGTTATAATATTAGCATAACTTATTATCAATTTTCTATTTTAATAACAGAATTTTTTTCGTTAATATTTCATCATTTGTTTGTAAAGTAAGAACATATACACCTCCACTTACTTCAAAATTATTATCATTTAAACCATTCCAAGAAAATACTTTTGTTCCAGTTGATAAATAGGAGTTATGAAGAATTTTTACTTTTGCGCCTAAAACATCATAAATTACTAAACTAATATGACCTTCTTTCTTAATGTTAGCAGTAATCTTGGTTTCAGAATTAAAAGGATTTGGATAATTCTGGAATAGCCGCATTTCTGTAAGAATAGAATTCTGTTCATTTCTAACCGAAGTGACATTCTGAAAAGTCTCCCAATGTTTAATTAGAGACTTACTGGCATGCAGATCTGCAAATCCAAAAGTATGAACTGCATCGGGTGAAAGAACAAAATTTGAGAACGTATTAAAAATACCTTTGGCAGCCATAGTATCTAATAATTGTTTATTTCTTCCAAAGTTTGCCACAGTATCTCTAGGGCCGGTATGAATATGAAATCTTATAGATTTAATGCTATCTAATTTAGAATTATCGGCTTCCGAAAGAATGTTTACTGAACTGTTCTGAAGCATATAATCAATATTTCTTGGGATTCCAAACAAAGGGCCAAAAATTAGATCAAGATTTGTATTTAGCCAAACCGGATCATCCGGGGAATCACCTTCTATTTTTGGATCATCCAAATTATACCACATGAAGGTACCATCATAACTTCCTACCGAACTGAAAGTATTTGGATTTCTTAAACTCAAAAGAACTGCAGTATAACCTCCCAAGGAAAAGCCATCAATTCCTCTATTTTCTTTATTTGGAATTGTTCTATAATTAGAATCAATATAAGGGATAAGATCATGAATAAGGTAATCTTCAAATCTACCTGTTCCAATTCCTGGACTAATAGTTAAATTAGGGCTAAACATATTAACCAATCCTGCGATGTTACCGTTATCACTACCGGTATTTGGGCCAACCAAAATCATTTCAGAAACATAATTTCCCTCAATAAGAGAATCGGCAACATCTTTTAATGTACTCCCACTACGGCCGGAAAGCCCGGGATTAAACCATTCCGATTCATGCAGCCTTAAAAAATACACTACAGAATAATGCCGATTACTTTCATCATATCCTCGGGGGAGGTAAATATTAAATGATTTGGAAGTATTAAGAATTGTTGATTCAAATGATCTCAATTCAACTCGACTGGAAGATTGGGCTAAAATATTGGCAGTTACAATGAAAATAATGATACAATATTTCGCCAACATTTTTTAGCTCCTTAAACTTTCATAAAAAAACAAATTTACTTTACTAATAAGATTTTTTGTGAAGCAATTTTTTCACCTGCTCTTAACCGATATATATACGTTCCGCTTGTAAGTCCGTAAGCATTCCAATTAATTCTGCTTGTACCTTTTTCAAAGACTTCATCAACAATTGTTGTTACTTTTTTTCCAAGAATATCATAAACTTCAATAACAACATGAGATTGAACTGGTAATACAAAACTAATGACTGTACCCTGATTAAACGGATTAGGGTAGTTTTGAAGAAGTTTAAATTCATCTGCGATTTGTTCACTTTCTTCTTCAGATACAGACGTAATATGAAAGCTATTAATTTCTTTTAGCAAAAGAGGTGCTATAGTATAAACACTTTGAAAATCATCTTGATTGACTAAAACACAAATTGAAATACCCGATTCTTTAGAGTAAGCAAGAATTGATCTAAATCCAGTAAGCATTCCAGTGTGTCCCCAAAACTCTTCACCTTCAAAAGTAAATCTCATAGTTCCTGCACTGTATCCAGTCCAAGATGTATTGTAATTTATTGATGTAAAATTTTTTATTTCATTAATTGAGGCTGAATTTATTACTTCTCCGCCATAAAGAGCTTCACCCCATCTAACAATGTCTTTAGCTGTAGAAACAATACTACCTGCAGTCCATGACATTGAAAACATAGCTGTGCCTGTTCTATCACTAAAATCTTCAACTTGTTCGTCATTATTTCTGTCAGACCAATTGTGTACTAAGTCTCCAACAATACTTTCTTCAGAAGGAAAAAAAGTACCATCAAGATTTAGTGGATCAAAAAAATATTCCCGGTATAAAGAAGAGACTGATGAACCAGTCGCTTCTCTTATGATCATTCCCAATAAAATGTAATTGGTATTTGAATAATCAAATTCTGCTCCCGGAGTAAACAATTCCGGATGTAGAAAGTTTTGCAATACTTCTTCAGGCTGCCATCTTCTTTCGGGATCAGTCCATAAAGCAAACCAAGTTGCGGCATTATCAGTATAGTTATAAATTCCACTTTTATGAATCAATAGCTGACGAATTGTAATATTCGGATTAATATGTTCAAAGTCAGGAAGCCATTGATGTAATGAATCATTAAGATTAATAGTCGATTCTTCAGCAAGTTTTAAAATTAAAGCTGCAGTAAATGTCTTTGTAATACTGGCAACTGCAAATCGAGTTTCAATATTAATTGTATCTGGTACAGTTGGGTCAGAATAACCACTTGTTCCAGACCACAATCCCATTCCGGGTACAATTACAGCAGCTTGGATTCCCATAAGATTTTGGTTAACTAACTCTTGATCAATAATCTGATTGAGTCTATTTCCTAAATCTTTATTGAAATCATTTGAGTTATTTTGAGCATCTTTTCGATCAGAAAAAAAAACTATTAAAATAGCTGCTAAAAAAATATATAATTTATATATCATCTAATGATTCTTTGTGAAACTCTTTCTTTAAATAAAAAAACATATAATCAAAATTTATTTCCAGAAAACAATTTTTCAGCTTCCATCCAATAAATGTCCCAATTACCATTTACATTGCTTGCAAAAAAGAAATACTTCCTATCAGGAGAAATATGTGGAAACCTTACATCTCCCTCAAAATTCATTTTTGAATAAATACTTATCGGCTCTTGCCAATTCCCATTTTCGCTTTTGTAGCTAATGTAAATTCTGCCTTCACTTTTTTCTGTTGGTTTATTTGAAGCAAACAGAATATAACTCTCATCAGGAGCTATATACGGTTCATCTTCATAAGATTCTGTGTTAATTACTTTTCCAAGATTTTCCGGTTGAGCGTATTTTCCATTTTCATATTTGGAAATGTACAGATCAGCAGACCCAATGCCACCTTCATAAAATCCCATAAAATATAAATTACCGTTGTCTGCAATTGTTAATCCGTACTCATGGCCTTTATCAAAGCCAACATAAACCGGAGCAGACCACCCTTCTCCTTGTCTTTCAACATACCAAATGTTCATTTGATCACCGGCACCTTTTCCATCTATGGATAAGTCGCTTACAAAGAATAATTTTTGGCCATCGGCTGAAAGAGTCGGATACATATAAGTTCCGCCAATTCTACAAAACGGAAGTATTTGAGGAACGGTCCACTTTCCGTTTTTTTCTTTCGTGAAATAAATAAAATCACCACGGCTTGTGTAAACTTCCGACCAATAAACTTCTCTACCGTCTTTTGAAAAGATTGGAGCACTATGGTCATAATGAACAGTTGAGATAATTCCTTTTGCAAAAATTTCCGGTTTATCTCCAGGTTTATTTTGTGCCAAGTAATTACCGCTTAAATCAACGATTTTTTTTGATCCTTTTTTGCTACCGTTTTTTTCGAGCAGTTTAACTATTTCACTGTGCCCAAATTCAGCGGCATTATCAATAGCGGCTTTTCCATTTAAAGAATAGTAATTAAGATCTGCTTTGTTTTCAATTAAGATTTCTACAACATTCTGCTTTCCTTCCATTGCTGCAAGTATTATTGGCGTTTGTCCGTAACGATTTTTTAAATCTATTTTGAATCCGTCATTAACCAATTTTTGCACAGTCTTTGAAAGTCCGCCGAAAGCAGCTGAATGAAGAAATGTACCATCATTATTATTTAATGTAGATAGATAAGCTTCATTTGAAATTAATTGTTCAACAATTTCTTTGTGACCTATTTGTGCGGCTGAATGCAGAAAATATTTCCCATCATCCCCTTTTGCAGGAAACCTTACACCGGATTCAATATATGCTGAAAGAGCTTCCTTTTTCTGTTCTCTTAAACCTGGGAAACGGAGAGCGAAATTCATCAAAAATTTTAAAGGTGATCTTCCTCTATTATCTTTAATATGTGAATCAGCACCTTTTTCAATAAGTAATTTTATTATTTCAGGATTATCGGTAAAGCGGAGAGGTGTTCTTCCGTTAGCATCTTTTGAGTTTACTGATTCAGGGAATTCCTCAATAATGCTTTTTATTTGTTCTATATTACCTTGGCCTACAGCCTCATGAATATCTTGGGCAGTTAATTTAGAAATGAAGAAAAAAAAGATTAGAAAAATATATATGTTTGATTTTGTTTTGTTCACAATTCCCCCATGAATGTCAAACAAATATATTAAAATGAATTATAATTACGTGTTAAGAATTTCAAAAAAGCAGTAATTCTTTTACATACTTATCATCATTAAAATTTACGGAAATTGATTTAACTATAATCCATTATTACCAATTAAGTATCCTGAACCTGCGGTTTCATTTTCAGAAGTTTTAAACTGCTCAAGTAATTTCGTTAACCTTTCCGTTAAACGGTTCAAGTCTTCAGATGCCTGTGCAATTTGTTGTATACCCATAGAAGACTCATTTGTAACTGTTGATATAGATTCAATATTTTTACTTATTTCTTCAATTGTTGCTGATTGCTGTTCGGATGCTGTTGCCACTTGAAGAATTTCTGCTGAAACTTTTGTTGAACCGTCAAGAATTACATTTAACGAGTTCCTTAAATCATAGGAAGTCTCTTTACCTTCCTTCACGGATATGTTTGCTTCTTCCATAGATTGATTAGCTTCTTGAGCTTCCGCCTGAATAGCTTTTATAGTTTCCGCTATTTCTTTGGTGGCCTTCGTTGTTCTTTCGGCAAGTTTTCTTACTTCGTCTGCTACTACGGCAAAACCTCTGCCCTGTTCCCCCGCCCGTGCAGCTTCAATTGCAGCATTTAAGGCAAGAAGATTTGTCTGGTCAGCGATATCGTTAATTACCTGAGTAACCTCACCAATCTGATCAGTTTTTCCGGCAAGTGATGCTATAATTTTACTTGTTCCTTCAGCAGATTGCGAGATTTTTTCAATCCCTTCTATGTTTCTTTTAATTTTTTCATTTCCTACTTGAGTTTCATTACTTGCTTTTTGTGATAATTCTGAAGCCGAGTTTGCGTTTGATGTAGTCTGCATTATTGTTTGAGACATTTGCTCAACAGAAGCAACTATTTCTGTTGATTGCGTTATTTGCTCCTGGGCACCTGCTGCCAATTCTTCGCTGCTAGAGGATATTTGAGCACTTGCGCTTGCAGTTGCGTGTGCCGCTTCATAAACTTTTAGAATCATATCCTTAATATTTTTCACTGCTAAGTTAAAACCACTAAACAACCTGCCAATGTCGTCATTGCTATTGCTCTTTAATTCAACGGTCAAATCTCCTTTGGCAAACTGTTCCATTCCAAACAAAATTTCACTTACCTTCTCCGATAGATATTTCTTTTGATTTTCTGATTCTTCAACAGCCTCTTTCACTTTATTTTCAATATTGGCTTTTTCTTCAAGTAAAGCTTCTCTCGTATTTTTGATTCTTGATGTCATATTGTTAAAACCGTCAAACAGCTCTCCAAACTCATCGTCCTTATTTTTATGCAATTTAACACCCAGATCACCCGCGGTTATCTTTTTAACACTCTCTTGCATTTCATTAATTGGTGAGAGAAAATCCCTTTTTATCCCAATAGTTGCAAATACTCCCAAAATTACAGTTACGATTAAGAATATAGTCTGTATTAATTTTAATGTGGAGACTTTGTTAACAGAAGCTTCTTCAAAAAGCCCAACAGCTTCATTCATCGTTTTCAATAATTTTATGTTATTATTCAACACGTAGTCTAAATTAGCAGAAGAGGAAACATTTTCTATTTTTTCTTTAAAGGGTTTCCAAAGTTTTTTTACATCATTTAATTTTGATAAAATGATTTCGTCTTCGGTCTTAGGCAGGTTCAATTTATGATCACCGTCAATTAATCCATTTAAAGTTTTGTCAAACAGATCAACAGTCTTTTTCAAATCATTTAAACTGCCGTTTCCATTTGAGTAGGCTAGTGCTTCTTTAGTCATTTTTTGGGTAAGCATTCTTTGCTTCCCTGCAAGATTAATTACTACACCATCACTTGATTGCGAGTTAACAGTTATAAAAGTGATTGATATCAATAGAATAATTACAGCTATAAAAGATCCGACTAAAATTGCTGATTTTGTTTTAATCGATTGGAATGCCATTTTTCCCTCTTGTAGGTTTTCTTAATATCAGAATGAATAATCCTATTATCGAAACTAAATGATTTTTTTTTACTTTTATTCACGATTTAATTGTTTTGAAAGCAAACTTAGTCGTTAATACTAAATGGAGAATTGAGATTAAGTTAAATGACATAATTAAACTTAATTAATGCCAAAAGAATACACCGGCTAATCTTTCTAAAAAAATTATTTACACTCCTTTTACCGAAGTCAAAAAAGAATCAATTTTTTCTTTACTCGAGTCAAAATCGTTTTCAAACACTAATAAACTTTTCACAAATCTCATTTGTAAATAATTAAAAGAGTTTTCAAACGCTTCTATAAAGCTTCTTGGCACTACTTCTTCGGATGCAGTGTAGATTAAAAAAGCATTTTTCCCTTTTAGTTTTCTGCCCAAATCTTTTTCGATTGACAACAAGTCGCTGATTCTATCAAAGAAGATTTTCATTTGTGCGCTCATTGTGTACCAGTAAACCGGCGATGCAAAAATAAGATTATCGTACTCAACAATTTTTTCGATCAAGGGAATAAAATCATCGTCTCTGTTTTTATGTTGGTAGTCATAAGGCGAAATGTTCAAAGCAGCAATATCTACAACTTCGCAGTCTAGTTCAGATGCGATTAAGTCGGCCAATCCTCCTGTGTTACCATTTCTGCGCGAACTTCCAAAAATTATAATATTCTTCTGCATAAGATTTCCTGAATGTTTGGTAATTTTTAACGAACAAAAAGAAAATGTAAATGTTTTTACATTTATTTGACTTATTAAATATTGTAAAAAAAACTTGTGTAAAAAAAGCTTCAGCAAAAT
>JANQIV010000115.1 GCA_028282005.1 Melioribacteraceae bacterium
GGCGCACAATCCTCAAAAAGCAATTCAACTCTATCAATCAATTTTAGATAAAGATGCGGAGCGTATTGATGTATTGCTTGCTAAGGGCTCAGCTCATTATTATGTTATGCAATACGACATTGCTGAAAATTTGTTAAATAAAATTTTAACGTTGGACCCGAACAACGAAGAAGCAAATTTTAATATTGGTGCAATTGCCGCTGCAAAAGGAGATATGGCAAAAGCAAAAGAAATATGGGAAGGGGTAATCAAAAAATTTCCGGATTCTCATGTTGCAAAAGTTGCTGAAGCATCATTAAAACAATTGGGTAGTAGTAACTAATCTGTAATTACGTTTGTGATCAAGTCGTTATCTATTCTTTCAAAATAGATATTATTGATTTGAAGTTGAATCGGGGCATCCTTCCAAATCTCTGAAGAGGGATATTCTTTTTGAAAAAAATCATTTGAGTTGGAAATTTTTGATTTGTCGGCCAATACGTAAAATGGTTTTCTAAAATATCTGCATAAAATTGCTAATTGTTTTGTGCCAACTTTATTGATTACATCTCCGTTTGCAAGTATTTTATCAGCTCCAACAATCACAGCATCAGAGGCTTCAATATCTCTTGCGGACATTGCTTCTGTTGTTAACCTTGAGCTTATATTTAGATCAATTAGTTTTTTGCAGAATGTTCTGCCTTCAAATACAGGCCGTGATTCACAAACTGTAATAACCATATCTATTATTTGCTTATTCAACATTTCAAATATTCTTAGAAGAGTATTGCTGTTTGAATAAGTCATAAAAGTATTTACATTTTTAACTAGCGGAAAGAATCTTCTGTAAATTTTTAGATAAGTCTCTTCAATGGTTGATTCGTAATCATCGAAGAATGAAATCAAATTAGAATGGTCCGGCTGCGAATATAAATTTATAACTTCCTGAAGATAATTTTGAATAGTTTGAAATGTGCTGAATTTTTCTTGAAGAAATAAGATGAACTCTTCCTTGTTTTCCTTTTGCAGAAAAGTTTTTTTCAGGTAGTTGTTAAGTTTAATATTTAACTCAATACTACCGGAAACATTATCGCTTAGAATTGCACTTAGTTCATTATCAACTTTTACAGTCATAACTATTTTGTGAATTTGAAGCCTTTAATCGGCTCACGCAAAGAGAGAACAGGACAAGGAGCCTTACGCACTACTTTTTCTGCTGTACTGCCAAACAAAAGGTGTTCAACACCGGTATGACCGTGAGTAGAAATGATTATTAAGTCCGCATCGCATTCACGTGCAAATTCGTTAATTTCTACAAAGGCTTTACCGGTTTTAATAATTACTTCTGATTCAACTTCATCTGCCAAATATTCGTTTGCAAGTTGCTTCAATTCCATTTCAGCTTTTTCAGTGATGTCCAAATCCGGAGTGGGTATTGCAACTTGTCCAAGACTAAAATCAGCGGGATAAATTGCGGGCTCTACAACATAGATAAGATAGACTTTAGCATGGAAATGCTTTACAAAATCTGCAGCATAACTAAGTGCGCTTTTAGAGTAGTCTGAAAAGTCAACAGGAACTAATACTTTTTTAATCATTTGCATTTTCTATTTCCTGCATATTTTTAAGTGTTCTATTATAAAGAGCAACATAATCGTCATTTAATCTTCGCAGACGTGTAGTTATTATTTGCGAAATTCCTCTCAAAATTTCAATACCCTGTTTCGGATATTTATCAATAAATTCATCAAGGTCAGGACGAAAGACCACATGCAGTTTTGAGTTTTTTAGTGCCACAGCAGAAGCTGATCTAACTTCATTATCGAGCAAAGCTAGTTCACCAAAGAAATCGCCTTCAGTCAGAACAGCAAATTTATGTTCGTAACCATGTTCTGTTTGGCTTGATATTAAAACCTCACCTTCCATAATTATATAAAGGCCGATGCCGGGATCACCTTGATGAAATACGTATTCATTCGGCTGATATTCTCTTTGGTGGAGAGTTTTCAGAAAAAGTTTTAAATGTTTTTTATCAAAATTTTTGAAAGCCGGAATTGTAAGCAGTACTTTTTCGATGTCGCTTATTTCCGTTGGTGATTTAAAGAGATTATTCCAAAAACTTGTTGAGATTTGATTTTTATTTTCTTCCATTTTACCCTCAGTTGAAAAGACCCGATTCGGCAACCCGCCAAATCTTTTGACAAGGAAATTTATTTTCGTAAAGTGCTCTTCCGATAATTGCAGAATCAATTCCCTCATCGGATGCATCTTTTACTTTTTTCAAATCTGAGTAACCGCTAATGCCGCCACTTAATGTGACTTTCTTACCTGAAATATCAGCAACTAATTTACAAAGGTCAATATTAGGCCCAGTCATCATTCCGTTTCTTGTTACATCTGTCACAACAATTCTTTCTATCCCGAATGCACTTAATTTCTTTGCATAATCTTTTACGGATATCCCGGTTTTAATTTTTCGTCCTCTAATAACAACTTCATTATCGATAACATCAATTGCCGAAGAAATTCTTTTTGTACCGTACTTGTCCAGAAGCATTTCAAATTCTTCCGGATTATCATGACACATTGTGCCGATTACTAGTCTAAAAACTCCAAGGCTGAAAATCTCTTCCGCTTCTTCAATTGTGTGAATACCGCCGCCTAACTCAATTGGGATAACTACAGAATCGCATATTTTTTTTATTATGTTATAGTTTTTGTGTGAGTGAACGTGTGATGAATCGAAATCAACCAAGTGAATTACTTTTGCGTTTTCAGCACGCCAAATTAGAGCCATCTTTACCGGATCGTCTCCATACTCTTTGCAATTTAATTCCGGTATGCCTTGTACAACTCTTACTGTTTTCCCGTTTTTGATGTCAATTGACGGAATAACTAAAACCCCCGACATATTATTTCCAACTTCCTTTTTTCTTTAACACTTTTCGTGAAATAATTAATTTTTGAATTTCACTCGTTCCCTCAAAAATACGGAGGATACGAGCATCTCTGTAAAATCTTTCAATAGGTAACTCACGAGAAAATCCCATCCCGCCATGAATCTGCAATGCTTTGTCAGCTACCTCTGAAACACCTTCACTGCAGAATAGTTTCACAATTGCCGCTTCTTCAGATATGTCTTTGCCTTTGTCATAATTTTCAGCGGCACGGTAAAGCATACTTTCCATCGCGTAAATGGTTGTGCTCATTTCTGCAAGCATAAATTGAATTGCCTGAAATTTTGAGATTGTTTGATCAAACTGTTTTCTTTGTGATGCATACTCTGAAGAGAGTTTTAACATTTCTTTTGCAGCTCCAACGCAGCAAGCCCCAACGCCTAATCTTCCGGCATCTAGAGTTTGCATTGCATTTAAGAATCCTCTTCCATCCTGCCCAATTATGTTTTCTTCCGGTAACTCAACATTTTCAAAAATTATAGAGTTAGTAACACTTCCTCTAATTCCTAATTTTTTTTCATTTGGTCCAACTGAAACTCCAGGGAAAGATTTTTCTACAACAAACCCGGTGATACCTTTTTTTGTTCGTGCATAAACGGAAAATACATCAGCGATCGACCCGTTTGATATCCAGATTTTTTCACCGTTCAAAATCCATTTACCGTTTTCATATTCGGCAGTAGTTTTCAGATTAAATGAATCTGAACCTGCTTCAGCTTCAGTTAAAGCAAAAGCAGCAATTTTTTTCCCGGAACACAAGTCAGGCATGTATTTCATTTTTAATTCTTCTGATCCACCCAAATAAATAGCATTAGTTCCAATAGAAGAGTGGGCCCCTATTGTACAAGCAGTTGATCCGCATGCTTTTGTAACTTCTTCTTGGGCAATACAATAGCCAACTTCACCAAAACCACCGCCGCCATATTTTTCCGGAAAGGCAGTTCCCATTAGTCCGGTTTCACCAATCTTTTTTAATAGCTCTTGCGGTATATTTTCTTCTTCATCTATTTGCGAAGCCAAAGGCCTTATTTCGGAATCTGTAAAGTCCTTTACCATATCTCTGAGCATCTTTTGCTCTTCAGTAAATTCAATTTGCATAAAGGTTTTCTCTATAATTCAAAACATATAAGATAATGATTAGGGGGCTAATATAAAATGATATTGAAGATTTCTTATGTTGTTTAATTGCTAAAAATATATTTTGAAAAAATAAATTTATAACTCTATTTCTTGACTTTTGAGCGTGTAATAGCCATATTTGGAACTATGGGCGAGAATACTGTCTTTGTTGCGAGCGATGACGAAAAGATTCATGTCACATCATTTGGTAGAGAAAATTTCAATTCAAATAAGTTCTTGATTTTTGTTCACGGGTTTAAAGGCTTTAAAGACTGGGGCTTTAATCCATATTTGGGCAAATACTTTGCTGATCAAGGCTATTTTGTAATTACATTTAATTTCTCGCACAATGGTGTTGCTGAGAATACTTCAGAATTTAATGAGTTAGATAAATTTGCGAAAAATACTTTTTCTCGTGAAGTAAGAGAATTAAAAGAAATTATATCTGCTCTTAAAAATAATTTTTTTGGTGAAGTCAATAATCCGGAAATAGGATTGATCGGACACAGCAGAGGAGGTGCTGTTGCGCTATTAACTGCTAGTCAAGTTGAAGGTATTAAAGCTGTAGCTACTTGGGCATCGATTGCTAAACTTGATAGATATTCCGAAAGGCAAAAAAAGGAATGGAAAGATCAAGGTTATTTTGAAGTGTTAAATAACAGAACTCAGCAAATGATGAGATTGAATGTTGAATTATTAAATGATATTGAAGCCCATAAAGATGATCTATTGAATATGCAAAAAAATGTTAGTGGTTTAAATAAGTCTTTGCTCCTTGTTCATGGCGATCAAGACTTAGGTGTTCCCGTTGATGAAGCCCATCAGTTATATGACTGGGCTGATAAAGAAAGAACAGAATTACTTATTATAAATAAAACAGGTCATACTTTTGATTGCAAACATCCTTTTGAAGGATCTAACGAAAAGTTTGACAAAGTTCTTCAAACAACAAATCAATTTTTTAAGAATTGCTTAAAATAATTTTGCAGGTAATATGGAACTGAAAAATATTGTATTCATAATTGTGTTTTTTCTTGCCTTTGGATTTCTGGGCTATAATGTAAAAAGATTAGTTGGTTATTTAACCATTGGTCAAGACGATAACAGATTAAAAGATATTGGTAAACGAATTAAAAATGTTTTAACTATTGCTTTCGGACAATCAAAATTATTACGTGACCCTGTTGCGGGCACAATACATTTCTTGATTTTCTGGGGATTCATGCTTTTCCTTTTTGCAGTTTTAGAAGGAATTATTCAAGGATTTTATACACCATTTACTTTTGAATTCTTAGGTCCTGTTTTTTCTGTTTTAACAGTTGTTCAGGATATATTTGGAATTCTTGTTGTTGGTTCAGTTTTATTTTCGTTTTACAGAAGATTGATTCAAAAAGTAGATAGATTGGATGTTGGTAAAGAAGGTCAACTTGATGCAGCCTTTATTTTGGGAATGATAATAGTAGTTGTTGTTTCAATGTTTGGACAAAATGCTGCCGGCATTGCAAAAAATTATCATGTACTTGTAGAATATGAAGTGCGTCCGATCTCTGCTGCGTTGAGCTCATTATTCTCGCACTCTTCTTCAGAATTATGGTTTGAAATCTTTTGGTGGATTCACATCGGAACCATTTTTGTTTTCATGAACTATTTGCCGTTCTCAAAACACTTGCACGTTTTTAGTTCTATCCCAAATGTATTTTTCGGCAAAGTAGGTGAAAATAAATATGCCTTAAAACCTTTGGATTTAGAAGACGAAGAAGCAGAGCAATTCGGTGTTGCTGATGTTGAGCACTTATCATGGAAACAAATGCTAGACGGCTATGCGTGTACTGAGTGCGGAAGATGTACTGATGCTTGTCCCGCAGCAAATACCGGTAAAAAATTATCTCCAAGAAAAATTATTGTTGATATACGTCATCGCACCGAAGAAAAAGCACCGTTAGTTTTAGCGGGTGCAGAAAATGGTGATGTTTTAGAAAAAACTTTAGTAAATGAATACATTACTGCCGATGAATTATGGGCATGTACAACTTGCATGGCTTGTGTGCAGGAATGCCCGGTATCAATTGAGCACGTTGATTCAATAGTAGATATGAGAAGAAATTTAGTTTTGATGGAATCAAATTTCCCATCTGAATTGAACAATGTTTTCAAAAACATAGAAACAAACTTTACACCTTGGGCATTTAATCCTCAAGACAGGGCAGACTGGGCTGAGGGATTAGATATAAAAACTATGGCGGATGATTCAGATTGTGAGTATCTTTTCTGGGTTGGTTGCGCGGGTTCATTCGATGCTAGATATCAAAAGGTTTCAGTAGCGTTTGCAAAGCTTATGCAAAAAGCCGGTATCGATTTCAGAATTTTAGGAACCGAAGAAAAGTGCAACGGTGATACTG